>JAEVYV010000036.1 GCA_023392575.1 Bacteroidota bacterium
TGCGGGTATAGATGTTCCCAAACTCTTTTAATCCAAAAAGATTGGCGGCGTGTTCGGAGTTTTTAAACCCATAGGAAGTGGTTTGATAAATAGGAACGGCTCTTGAATTGGTTGCCGGATCGATTTCCTGTCCTGCATGAAGCTGCAGCGTTTCAAAGCGTAAGTTGCCCATAAGTAAATTTTTTGAGGTGAGGTGATTGAAGTGAAAACTATGTAGCGTCGGAGGCCAATGCGGCCAATAGATTATCGTATGCCTTGCGGCATACAACAGCACATACAGCAAGTTTGTGCAAACTTGTTCGTGATAATGGTATGTGCTTTTTGATGATTCATGAAGACACTACAAATTTATACAAAACAATTTTGGGTGATTAAATAGCAAAATGCTTATTTTCTGTTAAAGGATTATGAACGGTGGAGCCGGTCAGTTCGGCCAATGCCTGCTCCAAGTCTTTTAAAAGGTCATCCGCATCTTCCAGGCCGACCGACAACCGAATCAGGCTGTCGCTTACTCCCGAAGCCCTTCTTTTCTCAGCAGGAATGGACTTGTGCGTCATCTTGGCCGGGTGACACAAAAGGCTTTTGACTCCGCCAAGGCTCTCCGCCAGCTTGAACAGATTGGTTGCCGTGACCAGTTTTAAAGCAGCTTCTTCTGTGTCGTTTTTTAATGTAAACGAAACCACGCCCCCAAAACCTTTGGCCTGCCGACCGGCAAGAGCATGATTCGGATGAGATTTTAGTCCGGGGTAAAACACCTGGTCTACAGCGGAATGCTGCACCAAATATTCGGCAACCTTTTGTGCATTCTCACAATGCTGTTTCATGCGCAGCGGCAGCGTTTCAATACCTCGTATCACCAGCCAGCTATCAAAGGGCGAAAGAATGGCACCACAGGCATTTTGAATGAAGCGGATCTTCTCTCCCAGTTCTTTTTCTTTGGTGACTACCAACCCGGCAATTAGATCGCTATGCCCACCCAAATATTTGGTAGCCGAATGCACTACAAGATCAGCTCCCAGCGCAAGAGGTTTTTGTAAGGCGGGTGAAGCAAAAGTATTATCCACGCAAAGCCAACACCCCGAAGCCCTGACAATTTTAGCGATAGCAGCAATGTCAGAAACCTTCAGCGTGGGATTGGTTGGCGTTTCTATCCAGATGAGTTTTGTTTTAGGCGTAAGGGCATGGAATACGTTTTCTGCATCCGTTGCATCCACATAGTTCACCGTGATGCCAAACTTTTGATAGACCTGGGTAAACAACCGGAAGGCGCCGCCATAAAGATCATCCACTGCCAAAATCTCATCGCCACTCTCTAATAGCTTCACCACCGCATCAATAGCCGCCAAACCACTGCCAAAAGCAGCTCCCACTTGTCCTTCCTCCAGTTGCGCAATAATATCTTCCAGTGCCGCTCTGGTAGGATTGCCGCTGCGGGCATAATCATATCCCTTGTTTACACTAGGCGCCTCTTGTACAAACGTGGAGGTTTGATAAATGGGTACAGAAAGAGCACCTGTTAATGGATCAACCGGTATGCTGTTTAGTATTTGCGTTGTGCTGCTCATCTCTTTTGGTTTTGCCCTGGTCTAAGCCGGGAATTAAAATTTTAGGTTGGGATTGCTTATTTTAGGTTGGGATTGCTTACCGCGAAAGAGAGAGGAAACGGTTCTTTATCGGAAGAGTGTTTTATGCATCCGTTCAGGGCATAAAAAAAGCTCTTCCGATAAATCAGAAGAGCTTTCAAATATTTTTGATGCGTATAATTCAAAGCTGTGATCTGACTTATCTGTCACGCAATATTCCTGCGTGATGGAGTTGGCACCTTATCCCGACAGCAGACTTGTCAGTCTGAGCTTGTCGAAGACAGGTTGTCAAGGCTTCAAAGGGCCATTCCCTCAGCCTTTCTTGATAAGCAAATGAAAAAGAACTGGCGCAAAGATAAAGCGTAATTATTTTGATGAACAAATTTTTTTGTAACCCGGCTTTATGCATTGATTGAACTTCTGTTGCGTCGCACTCTTCAGCGTTTTGTAATGCTATTGAACAAGATAGCAGTGAGCCATCAATTATCAGCCATCAAGTATAAAAGACATAGCAGCGTTTCCTTTCAATGCACTGTCTTCCTCTCTCACCACTCGCCACTCACCTTTCAACTTGTCACCTTTTCACGCAACATTAATTTCTCCACACTTGCTAAAAGTTTTAGGAACTAATCTTTAATTTGTAAAAAAATCAAAGCATGCCTGCCAATCATATTAAGTGCCCGAACTGTGGAAGTGAGTTTGACGTACAGGACGTCTTGTCCGCCGACGTGGAGCAAAAGATCAAACTACAGTATGAAAAACAATTCCAGCAATCTGTCTCGCAACTAAGCGCAGAAAAGAAAAAGCTGGAAGAGGACCAGAAGCTTTTTGAAGAAAAACGCAAAAAAGAAAACGAACTGTTCCAACAAAGGCTGCACCAGGAGAAACAAAAGCTGGAAACCGAACTGCAGCAGCAACTGCGCAAATCCATTGCCTCCGATTATGAGAATCAATTGCGGCTTCTGCAACAAAGTGCCAAAGACAACGAGGAAAAATTACGGATGGCCCGTCAAAAAGAACTCGAGTACCTGCAAAAAGAAGAAGCGCTGAAAAACAAAGAGCAGGAAATTGAGCTGCAGGCCAAACGGGCCATGCAAAAAGAAAGGGAGCGCCTTGCCGAAGAGATCAGAAAAATGGAAGCGCAAAAAAATGAAGCCCGGGAACTGGATTACCAGCTGAAGTTAAAAGAGCTGGAAAAGCAACTGGAGGATCAGCGCAGGCTGGCCGAAGAAATGAAACGCCGGGCCGAACAAGGCTCCATGCAATTACAGGGCGAAGTGCAGGAACTATTGTTGGAAGAATTATTAAGAGACCACTTCCCTTACGACAGCATTGGCGAAGTAGGTAAAGGTGTGGAAGGCGCCGATTGTATTCAAACCGTTCGCAACCACATTGGCAACGACTGCGGTAAAATTATTTTTGAAAGCAAGCGCACAAAAACATTCAACAATGCCTGGATCGAAAAACTGAGAACGGACATGCGCAACAAACAGGCCGACGTGGCCATTTTGGTCACCCAGGTTTATCCCAAAGACATGAACTGTTTTGGCGAAAAGGACGGCGTGTGGGTTTGTTCTTTTGGAGAAGTGGTAGCGCTAACCGCTGCCTTGCGTCATACCATCATCCGCGTTGCCGAAACCCAAAAAGCCGAAGAAAACAAGGGCGAAAAAATGCAGATGCTGTATAGCTATCTTACCGGCACCGAATTCCGCCAGCAGATTGAAACGATTGTAGAAGGTTTTCTTTCCATGAAAAACTCAATTAGCAAGGAAAGGATCCAAATGGAAAATATGTGGAAGGAAAGAGAAAAGCAACTGGAACGGGTTTTGTTAAGCACTTCCGGCATGTATGGTTCCATTAAAGGGATTGCCGGCGCTTCAATTGGAAACATACCCTTATTGGAAGATGGCGTGGAAGAAGAGGAAGATCAAAAATTACTTTTTAAATAATGTAGGGCACTGTCTTTTTAGTTGAGGCTTGCCGCACCCGTGCATTAAGTTTATGGCCGCAAAAAAGGATGCTCTTCTGGGAGCATCCTTGAATAATACCTACTGACACATCAATCTTATTTTAGTCCAATCAGTTTGCCACTTACTTTCTGATCTCCTACCCGGAACAAATAAATCAAGTTCTGGCGTTGAGGGCCCGGTACATTGTATTCAATGGTCTTGGTCATTCCTTTTTCCACATAACCCTGGAATACGGTTTTTACTTTTTGTCCCAGCATGTTGTACAATTCCAGTGAACCCCGGCCGGATATATCTGATTTCATTGAAAAACGGATCCGGTCATTGAACGGGTTGGGAGCTGCAATGACACTGGGCTGACCTTGACTTTGCAGCAAAATCTGCTGATCGGTTACGCTGGACCGGCTTGAATTCACTGTGGTCTGGAGGCCACCAGTAATCCCGCACTCCAGTGGTGTGGAGGTGCAACCAGCCGGATTGATCGTGGATACGTTGTCGGTAATGGTGATGCTATAACCCTTGCCAAAAGTGAGCCCAGTAAAGCTTAATACACCATTCACCGCATCGGAAGCATTCTTGGTAATGGGAGATGCTCCGCCTGAGGCTTGCCTCAGAGTAACTGTTGCAGAAGAAGAAAGCCCCGAAGGCAGAGTGACATTTACCGTCATGGTTAAATCAGTGCACAACGGTGTTTGGACTGCTGCCGTAGGCTGACCCGGAGTAGACGAAATGGTGACCGTTCTTGTATCAGTTGCTGTTGAACAAGGACCGGTTCCATCCGGATCATTGGAGGTTAAACGCAAAGTGATGACACCTACGTAGTTGGCTGCTACTGACAGGCTTCCGTTGGCAAGCGTGTTATCGCTAAGCGTATTGCCTGCTTCGGCCGGGCTGGAGGAAACAATCGTCCAGGTACCGGATGTAGCACCACCGCCTACATTAGCACCGTTACCAGTGAGTGCTATAGATTGCGCAGTCGAGGACTGGCAGGAAGTGAGGTTATCCCCAGCTTCCGCTGTAGCCGCCTGGTTGATGGTACCTGTTGTTGTACAGGGTTCTGAAGTTCCTCCTGCGTTGGTAAGCGTCAGTGCCAAACTAAAGCTCCCTGCCGTGGCGAAGGCTGTACCACTGCCAGGGATAATATTAACGGAACTGAAAGAGCCGCCCGAAACGGTGCCCACAGTAGGGTCACTATCGCCGGCTGCGTTGTCCCCCTGGATCTTCACGCCGACTGTATTGCTGGAAAGCACCCATTTGTAATTGGTAATACCGGTTTGGTCGCCTGTAAAAGAATAAGTCAGGGGTGAAGCAGCGCCCTGGCACACCGTCTGTGCAGCCGTCACAGCGCAAGTAGCTGGCCTAAAGATAGCATCGGTTTTCAAAGATCGGTCGGTACTGCCCTTGGCTATCTCGGCACCACTGGCATTCAGCAGGTTCTTGATCCGGCAGTGGTAGGGCGAACCATTGATAAACTGTGCACTCTGGCCGGGCCAGTCAAATTCGGCGGCGATATGGCCACCCCAGGCAAACAGTACATGGTTAGTAGTCGCGGTGAACTTAACCCGTAAAATGGCTTCAGAAGTAGCGGCTGTCGTACTAACCGTTGATCCGTTTTCATACGTGATGTCTGTTGCAGCGTTGGCTACCGTTCCGTTGTAAATACGAAGCTGCTTGTTAGTAGGCTGCCCGGCAATATTATCAGTTGTAAGTGCATTGAAGCTGGTGGCAGGTAATGTACTTGAGCTTGTGCCCTGGTAAACCGGTGCCGGCAGCGGGTAATCATTGATTGTCACATTACTGCCCAAATTAATACCTACCGTGGGGTCGGCTTTTTCAGCATCATGGCCAAACATACCGTGGGGGGTTTAGTTGTGCACTCCGGTATAATAATCCAGGGCCCCCTTGCCGCCGCCCCGAACATCGATACCGATTCTTAAGGTGTAGGGCGCACCCGCTGTTAAGCCGGTAAGATCGCAGCGGTAAGGCACGGAATGGCTTTCACGGAAGTGAGCATTGTTCCGGTTTAAGTTACCGTTTTGCCAGGTCCACTGGCTGGAAGGAGGCTGGGGAACCGGAAAAGGAGGCGTCACCTTATCGTTGGCCATCTGGTCAAGGTTATAGGCCTGCCCGAAGGCCTGAGAGAAAATTAAAAAAATGAGTAAAAGTGTGGCAACTGTTTTGACCCTAAGAACAAAACTATTTTCCTGCTTTTGCTTATGCCGGAAGCTACAGTGTAGAATAGAAGCTGACATAAAATATGTGTATTGAATTAAAGAATGTAGTTGAAAAAAGAGAAGGCTTTTCAGGACGCAGTTTTGGTATTCAAGGAACAGAAGGTGACGGACTTGCTTAAAGGAGGCGAATTGTTTAATAGCAGAATAAAGCAAACAATGTCAATAGTCCTTGCAGTTATAGCGACGGTACAAATCGTGCACGCAGATAACCCTATACTCATAGCATTAGCTTTTAAGATGTCTACAACAAATCTTAATGATGAAAAGACATTAACTTGCTGGTAAGCGGATAGGAATTTTGTAGAAAAGGATTAGCAGACCTTCAACCAATACGAATTGAAAAATCAAAGAGGAATTGTGCAGTTAAATGAGGTGCGGCTTGAAAAGAGTTTAAAAGAGCAGGTTAGATAAGAAGCAAGGTGTTTCTTAATTAAAATTAAATATGTTTTTCAAAACACAACGCATATGCGAAAAAAATATTTACAGAAGAGCTATCAGTAGCCTTCTCCTTTACGTCTCACCTCATCCTTGTGGAATAGCCACCAGCTAAGAAAGAAAATACGCTACAATAATATGATATTGTTATGAAGTGGTTGCCCCGCGGCCTCCTGCATTCTTGTTTATAATCCTCTCTTCCCTATCGCTTTGCAGGCAACAATTTCATGTTGAATTTTGTGTAACTCGTATTAAAGAATAGTTATGCCGGCTTTATAAATAATTATAAGCAAAAAAGGATGCTCCGAAGAGCATCCTTGGATAAAAGCGTGATAGCCTTTCTTATTTACTTCCCCGAAGCAGCTTGCCTGTTTCCACTTTACCGGCCTGCCTGAATTGGTAGATCAGGGTAGAGCGGTAAATGTCAGGAACGCGGTATTCGATGGTCTGGCTGACACCTGCCTGTACATGACCTTCGAACACTGTGTGCAGTTTCTGACCCAGCATGTTGTAAACTTCCAGCGAAGCTTTACCGCTATAGGGCGATTTGATCACAAAGCGTACTTTATCAGTATATGGGTTGGGTGAAGCAGACACGCTGATCTTGGAAACATTTTCCGTTTGCTGAACATTTGAACGAAGAACAGTTACCGGAGCGGTAATTGTACTATTCGCACAATTTTGTACCAGCAAGCTTCCATCAGAACCTGCGACAGGTGTACTACCGATCGTTGTTACAAATGTGTAAACGCATGTTCCGCTTGAAATGCCTGATCCAATCAGGGACTTAGCATCATACTTCACAGAAATTACATACTTTTCTCCAGTTGTAACTTTAGGCAAAGTAATAGTTGCGTCGCCCGTTCCTACTGCATTCTTTCCATTTCCAGACTTTAATTCCGAACCGGTTGCATACTTCTTACAGCCACTGTATGTCCAGGCTGTTATCTGATTACCCTGCAAAATATTAAACACCTTCATTCCGCTGCAAGCTGTTTGATCAATAACAAGTGTTAGATTCTGTTTGTTATAACCAGCCGGCACTGTAATCGTAGCGTAATAGAAGAACACACCCGGTGTTGCGTTGCTTACTTTGCCCTTAGAGGCAGTATAACAAACACTACTCAACTCTGCTGCTCCAGCCTTGTATGTGTCACAAGTTGTCTGTGTCGGGAAGACATGACCGCCACAGTTTGGTGCATTGCTGATCGTGATTGCACTGCTGGTGGCCGAACAATCGGTTGAACCGCCGGAGATGGTGATGGTATAGGAACCACCCGCCAACCCACTCCACACACCGTTGCTGAACGTCGGTGTCACCACACTACCGTCCTTCTTCAGCGTGTAGGTCTTCGTCTCGTCGTAGTCGTCGATGGCAATGGAGCCGGTCAGCGGCCCGCTGCAACTCGGCTGGGTTGGTGTGCCCGATACGCTCAACCCCGTAAGCCCTGTCCCTGAGAATCTGCCACTACTTGTACAAGCAATATAATCGCTTGGTGCATCGGAAGGATTTCCGCTAGGTGTCAACGAAATATCATAAGGATTTCCAGAAGCATAAGTGGCACATACAATTGCCTTAATATCGTTCTGACCAGTGCGGCCAGAGATTGTCCCTAACTCTACATACAGCGGATTTGTGCTAAGGTTCGTACTTGTAGTAGGTCCATTTACAACATTTCCATTCTGATCATAAGTAGTTACGGTGTAAGATGTTGCTTTTATTGTTGCATTATCAACGATTAACCATTTACCTTCACTACCATTGAATGTTTGACATACCTGATAGCCGCCCGTCGTACAGGAAAGCGAAGGATCACCATCGCTTTCCAATGTACAGGTAGAACCTCCGCACCCATACCTTGCCTTAAAATTTAAGTTCATACTTCCTGGAAAGCTGGATACAGCTGGATCAGCAATCCACATGGCTAAATAATAATTAGAAGGCTTTGTAAAGGAGGGCACCTTAATGGTAGACCATCCATTGCCGCTCAGGCCACAATCCGCATATTTCAAGTGTGAAAGATCTGTTGAGCAATCACCTGTAAAGCCGGACAAGCCCGTTTCGCTTTGAGGATATGTGCCTGTGGTTGTATTGGCCGTTGGTGGACCGGCAAAAGCCGGGTCAACATAATATAGAGCCCATCCAACAACTTGGTTTGTTATAATTTGAAATTGATACGTTCCGGCTAAAGAACGGATGTCAAAGTTAAACCATACAATATCTTCACCCGAAGTAGGTCCTGAAACAGTTATGCCTCTGGCTCCTGTTTCCTGGTTAAAGCAATTCGTCAGTGTTGAATTGATAGGGAATAAGGATGGGTTATAAGCCCCTTTGTATGCTGTCAATCCTGTTTCTGTTTCAGCCGAACTGGCACATGCAATTATTCCCTGAGGTTGTACATTGGGGGAACTTATATCTACAATGTCCCATTTCTGTGTGGTGCTATTGAACCGCCAACCATCACCGGCATTCCACCGATGAGCATTGCAAGGGGTTTGCGCGTAGATAGCTTGTGTTGAAAATACTATTAATAGGAATAATGTTAGAAAAGGTTGTATTCCCGACATAAAATAATCGCTCCACTTCCACGTTCGCGAAGGGAACATATCTGGGTATTTGTACTTCACCATAAAAACTATTTAAAAGTGACTAAAGCATTTCGATAATTTGGCTTGACAGGAACATGGAAAAATGCTGGTAGAGCCTGTGGTGGCGAATGATTGTGACGCAAACAAGTGTCTTGATGCTTTATATCTTTCCACTCCAATGGATTGCATTTTAATAGCATTGCAGAAGCACAGTTTATTTTTAAATATGATGGGTCGTTTCGCTATGGCACGAAAGGAATGCGCTTGCACAATCTTTGTAAACCGGTTTCACGGATTATACATTAATGCGGCTCAAACAATCCAGACATTACCCGCAATGCACTATTTAAATAGGATGTAAGGTGATTATCAAAGGCAATAGAGAAGACGTTGCAACAGTTGACTTCCATAGTAGGACTAAATCCCGGAATATCGGCAATTCATCGAATCTGTTCAAAGTAAAAAGACGGTACAGCAGTCCTGGTTCTCAGTGGTACAAGTTAGAAGTTTAAAAGAGTAGGTTGGATAAGAAGCAAAGTGTATCTGTACTAAAATTATATATTTTTTTTAAATACAATGTATAAACGAAAAAAAAATTAAAAAAAAGAATAGCTATGAACAATTACCCAGGTTTCATTCCAGCTCATCATTATTAAAATTGCCACCAGCCACTTCAGAAGATACTTTACAAAGAATTAACGTGAACAGGTAATCGCTTCAGCAAACACCATTCGAATACACTACTCGGACATCTACCCAAGTTATTTTTCCTTTAGGTTCCATAAAGACAAGGCCTATACGCCATACCAGCTTCTTCAATGGCTCTTAAAAGACAGTCAGGCTGTGACCAATTATTAAGGCAATTTTAAAGGCTAATTCAGTAACAATGAATAAGAGATGAAGAGGATATCTGCTTTTAAAAAAATGCAACTTCATCACTAAAAAGATTTTACTAAAAATATATTTTTTTGACAACTCTGGTTATCCTCTGATCTATACAGGTTTAGGTACACACATAACTCAGGCACAACTCGTCAAAAAATGCCGAATGAAGATGTAAAAAAACTACCTCCTGTTTTTGAAAGCTCATAATGGTTTTCAGGCTGCTTTTGTCAACCGCAATGATTTGACGCACCTTCATGTGTTCTTTAAAATCCACACCGCCCTGCCCATACCATTTAAAGACCGCTTCCTTGCAAGACCAAACCAACGTAAGCCGGGAATTTGCAGCAGGGTTTTCCTCTTTTAGCTGTCCATCGTTCACCACCGGCCATTCATCCGCAGAAATAAATTTGTTCTTAATGCGGTCGATTTTACCAGTTACTATCTCAATATCCACTCCTACCCTTTTTTCCCGGCTTGCAACGACCGCCGCATAATCACCACAGTGTGAAATGGAGAAATGATAGGCCTCATCCTCCAGGTAGGGCTTTCTCGTGTCCGCAATCTGGATCAAGGAAACCGGGAAGTCCGGGAATAAATATTTCAGCAGGTATCTTCCGGCCAGGTGCTGCAGCCGCTTGTGGGGGTGCGTAATTTCCCTTTGCAAAGACACCCGGGACAGAAAAAAGTTTTCCTCTTCCTCTATTTTCCAAACCGCCAGCTTTGTGCATTCGTCAATATCCTGTTGAAAAAAAATAGGCACAGAATCAATTTAAGATTTAAAATTGCAGATTTAATATTTATACCCGAAACTTTTATCAACAAATGATTCTTTCTGATTCCCGCATTCTTGAAGAGATGGAAAAAGGTACCATCAAAATTGAGCCTTACCGCCGCGATTGTTTGGGAAGCAACAGCTACGATGTGCACCTGGGCCGCTATCTGGCTACATACAAAGAGCATATCCTGGATGCGAAAAAGCACAACGAGATCGAACATTTTGAAATTCCCGAAGAGGGTTTTGTGCTTTATCCCCATATCTTTTACCTGGGTGTGACAGAAGAATACACCGAAACCCATGCCCATGTTCCTTTTCTGGAAGGCAAGTCCTCCACGGGCCGCCTGGGTATTGATATTCATGCCACGGCAGGAAAGGGCGATGTGGGTTTTTGCGGCAACTGGACATTGGAGATTTCGGTGAAGCAGCCTGTAAAAGTGTACCGCGGCATGCCGGTTGGGCAGTTGATTTATTTTCCGGTTGATGGGGAGATTGAGGTAAAATACAATCAGAAGGCCAACGCCAAGTACAGCGGCCAGCCCAACAAACCGGTGGAAAGCATGATGTGGAAGAATAAGTTTTAAGCCCCCTGTTTTCCCCCTGTCCCCTAAAGGGGAGACTTAGGGGGATCAGCCTTTTCTTTATTTTCTTGCTTTTTAGAAAGAATTTTTTAGGAAACACCTTAGCTGAATAGGGGTACTGAAAGTTGAAGAGTGCGACGCAACGAAAGCTTCATAGCAGTACCAAAGCCGGTGACACAATCATTAACCCTCTGCTTAAAAATCCGGCTGGTAACAAAAAAGTTTCCCTGTCCTAAGTCTCCCCTTAGGGGGACAGGGGGCTTAAAAGGCTTCCTCCCCATACTTCTTCATATAGGCTATCAGCCAGGCCACTACCTCATTATACGTTTCCCGGCCTTTGGGCTGGTTGTTCATTTTTAAATAGCTGTCGTAAAACTCCGACATAAGCGGTTCCACCACATTCCGGTTGTTATAAATATACTCCAGATAAGCTTCGTAATCTTTTTTAACCTGGGGGTGAACGGTTTGGCGCAACACTTTAAAACCTGTTGTATCATAGCGCCTCAGTTCCCTGATGGCATACAGGTACACATCCCAATAGGCCGAGTAGCGGAACTCGGCATCATCCGATGCCCTGCCGGCTAAAAAAGAGATCAGGTTGGCCTCATTTTCTTTGGCATACCCCAGTTGATGCGCTATTTCGTGACAAAGAATAAAGGGCTTGACAAACACCGGCACCGATGTTTTTATTTGTGCCTCTCCGGAAAAAGGGTTGTAATAACCGGTAAATCCGAAAAACTGGCCAATGCCGGAGAACAGCGAAGGCTTAATGGAAACTTGTTCGTAGGCAAGAAAAGGATAGGTGTTCCTTATTTTTTCATAAGCCGCCACGCCTTCTTTAAAAAGAGCTTTGTTTTCATTCAGCGTCAACCGCCTTGTCGAATCCACCCTTGCGGCATAAAAATTCAGCCGCTGCTGCAAGGCCGCAGATAGCTGGTAAACATCCCCGGCACTGTAGCTTTGAACCCGCAAACCCAATTGGTGGGCAATCCCCAGCCGGTTATAATTCAATCCCCAAAAAACATTAAACAGGATATAAATCCACAACACCAGTTTCAGATACTTGCGGAAAAGGATCCAGGACAAATATTCCTTAACCTGTCTTTTGGTCAGCAGGCGGATCAGTTTCCAGCCCTTAAACACCAGAAATACAAAGGCCGCCACGTACACCAGATCGCCCAGGCTAAAGGGAAGCCAGCCAAACAAAAGCCGCAATCCCCTGGAAAAAAAAGGATAAAAGCCGTACGTATAGTATTTTTCCACCCAGGCTTCGTTAAGGGAAAAAACCTTAACCGCTATGGCTAAAACAAGTAGAAATAGCAGCACCCGATCCCGAAGAAGACTTTTAAACATTGTTTTTATAGGCAGATTCGTTAAAATCTTTGAGCAAAATACTCCATTTTAGCCTATTTCCTTTACCTTTGCGACCCTGAAATAACAACCAAAGTTGTTACAGGACCAGGTCTAAAAAATTGAACATGAGCAGCCGGCGGGAATACGAAATAGCTTTTGTGGGTTTAAAGCCGGGGGTTCATGAGTTCAATTATCACGTGGAGGATCGGTTCTTTGAAGACTATGGCGTCCAGGATTTTCAACAAACGCAGGCTCATGTAAAGCTGAAACTGGAAAAGAACAGCAGCTTTATGATCCTTCGATTTGAAATTGGAGGCAAGGCCAACGTGGTTTGCGACCGTTGCAACAACGAGCTTCCGCTGCAGTTGTTCGACGAGTTTACGGTTACCGTAAAAATGGTGGATGAACCCGAGGTAATGAACGAACAGGAAGAAGACCCCGACGTTTATTACATTTCCCGTGGGGAAAGCCACCTGGATGTGAAGGATTGGATTTTTGAATTCATCAACCTGAGCATCCCCATGCAAAAAACCTGTGAATACGAGAACATGGATGGCCCTTATTGCAACCCTGCCGCCAGAGAATTGCTGAACGG
Organism: Bacteroidota bacterium; assembly: GCA_023392575.1. Taxonomy (GTDB): domain Bacteria; phylum Bacteroidota; class Bacteroidia; order Chitinophagales; family Chitinophagaceae; genus Flavisolibacter. The sequence continues at coordinate 12,998 of JAEVYV010000036.1, forward strand.
CATGAGGCCGCCGGAGGCTCCAAAAGAAAATCCGTTGTGGAAAGGGCTGGAGAAATTTAAGGACCTGGATAGTGAATAGCTTTTAGCTATTCGCCGTCAGAAGATCAAGATTGCGGAAAGCTGACGGCTGGTTGCTGAAAGCTGACAATAAAAAAGCTGATTAGACTTGTTGCAGTACAAGTGAGTGACACAAGGAACGGTGAAGAACGATAAAAAGCTGGTAACATAAAAAAAAATAGAATCTTAAACACTGAGTTATGCCAAATCCCAAACGCAGACATTCGCAGCAAAGAAGCGCAAAGCGTAGAACACACTATAAAGCTGTAGCTGCAACACTTTCTACCGACAAAACCACCGGTGAAATTCACGTTCGCCACCGTGCTCATGTCAGCGAAGGTAAATTGTACTACAAAGGACAAGTGGTTGCAGAAACTTCTCCAATTAAGAAGTAAGCAAAAACTTTTTTTTGATTCAATCCATTTTCCTGCGTTGCCGGGATGATGGATTTTTTATTTTTGGCTGAGAATGAAGATAGGAATTGATACCATGGGCGGAGACTTCGCCCCTTTAGAAGCTATTAAAGGTGTAGAACAGTATGCTGCAGAAGGTGCGGCGCACCTGTTTTTGATTGGTGACGAAGAGAAAATGGCCTCTCCCCTTTCTGAAAGCACTCTTCCAAAAGACCGGTACACCGTTGTGCATGCACCGCAGGTGATTGACATGCACGAACACCCCACCAAGGCTTTAAAAGAAAAACAGCAATCCTCCATTGCTGTGGGATTTCATTTATTGGCCACCGGAAAAATTGATGCGTTTATCAGCGCCGGCAACACCGGCGCCATGCTGGTTGGTTCTTTGTATGCCCTCAAACCAATTGAAGGCGTCTTGCGGCCCACCATTTCTACCATCATTCCAAAAGAAAATGGCGGCACGGGTTTGTTGCTGGATGTAGGCCTCAACTCCGATTGCAAACCAGAGCAACTGAACCAGTTTGCCGTGATGGGCTCGGTATATGCTCAAAACATTTTGGGCATTGAAAATCCCCGCGTGGCCCTATTGAATATTGGCGAGGAAGAAGGCAAGGGCAATTTGCTGGCACAGGCTACTTATCCACTGCTGAAAGAAAACCGGCACATCAATTTTATTGGCAATGTGGAAGGCCGCGATGTGTTGATCGACAAAGCCGACGTGGTTGTATGCGATGGTTTTACAGGCAACATCATCTTAAAACTGGCTGAAAGCC
>JAEVYV010000056.1 GCA_023392575.1 Bacteroidota bacterium
TCCCGGGCTTCTGAAATATTTGCACTTGCCATTCTTATACTTCCGCCACTTCCAGCCAGTATTTAAAGAAGGTGCCGATCTTTTGATAAGTTCCTTCCAGCGTGTCTGGTTTTTTAATAAAGGAGGCGGCGCCGTGCCGGTAGCAGGCCTCCCTGTATTCGGGTAGGTTCGAGTCGCTTAAAATAACGACCGGTATTTTGCGAAGGTGTTCTTTGGTTTTTAGTTGTTGCAGCACTTCGGGACCGTTGGCCGGACTCAGGTTGAAATCAACCAGGATCAGCGAGGGCATTTCGGGACCGGAAAGGGCCTGAAAAAGTTCTTCGCTGCCCCATAAGAACCGGACCGGTATGGTTATGCCAAGCTCGGATAAGGTTTCTTCTGTAAGGTAGCGGTCGTCGGAGTCGTCTTCTACAATCCAGATTGATTTGTTCATGATGTAAGGGTTGTGCGATAAAAATACAAATTGCTGCTGGACTTGTTACCGTACAAGAGTGCGATCCGCCAGTCGTCGGACACGGCGCAACAGAAGTTCAATAGGAGTACAAGAGCCTAGTACATAAATAAAAAGAGGCCTCATGCGAAGCCTCTTTTATGTGATTCAATGAAGAAATTTAAAACGTTGCGTTGGTCTTGCCTGCGGAATTGCCCACCGGCTCGGAATTGTCTCTTAGGTTCTCATAAAGCCACTTGGTCATCTTGCTCCACAAATGGTACGAGGTGTTATCGGCGCCGCCCGAAATGCCGTGGTTTTTGTTGGGGTAGTAAGCGCTTTCAAAATCAATATTGCTTTTTACCAGCGCCTTTACCATTTCCACGCTGTTTTGAAAATGCACATTGTCATCGGCCGTGCCATGAATGAGCAAATACTTTCCTTTGATTTTATCGGTAAAATTGATCGGAGAGTTGTCGTCGTAACCTTTAGGATTTTCCTGAGGCGTACGCATGTACCGTTCGGTGTAAATGTTATCATAGAACCTCCAGGAAGTAACCGGGGCTACCGCCACCGCCGCCTTGAACACATCGGCGCCTTTGGTAATGGCCAGCGAACTCATAAAGCCGCCATAGCTCCAGCCCCAATGCCCGATCCGGTTTTTGTCAATGTACGGCAGCGAACCCAAATATTTAGCAGCGTCGATTTGGTCTTCAATTTCGTACTTACCCAATTGCAAATAGGTTTTCTTTTTGAACTCTTCGCCGCGGAAGCCGGTGCCGGTGTTGTCGATGCTCACCACAATAAAACCGTTCTCAGCCAGCATTTGATGCCACATGCTGACCGCGCCAAAGCGATTGGCCACTTGTTGCGAACCGGGGCCACCATAGTTGCAAAACAGCACGGGATATTTTTTGCCGGCATCGAAATCGGCAGGCTTCAGCATCCAGCCGTTCAGCGTATCGCCCTTGGAGTTGGGTACGCGGATAAAACTGGCGGCGCCCAGATCGTATTGATCCAGCACCGATTTTAGTTTGGCGCTTTCGTTCACGACTTTGTTTGGTGCCGCCGTGATTCCTTTTTTATCTTTTGCAATGTTGTACAGCGTAACCGTTTGGGGCGTGTTGATGTTGGAATAAAAATCATAGAACTGGGTAAAGTCCTTGTTCATTTCTATGCGGTGCCAGCCTGTGCCCTTTGTCAGCATCCAGGTTTTTTTGCCGTCGAAATCAGAAGCAAAGAGGTTGCGGTCCATTGGGGTGGGATAGGCCAGGGTGTAGTAAACAACCTTGTTGGCTTCATCCACGCCATTCACCTGGGCAATGTCGTATTTCATTTTGCTTACCTGCACTTTTCTTTTGCCGTCAAAGCTGTGCAAATACAATTGCGTGTAGCCATTCATTTCGCTGGTAAACAAAAAGTTCTTACCGTCTTTTAAAAACCACCAGTTGTCATCAATATCTACATAATATTTATTGCTTTCTTCGTATACGGTTTGCAGGGCGCCGGTGGCTGCATCGGTCAGTAACAGTTTCAAATCGTTTTGATGGCGGTTCATCCAGAAAATCACCAACTGGTTGTCCTGTTGGGTCCATTTAATGCGGGGGATGTATATATCGCCCTGCAGGTACTGGGCCTTTACATCCTGTCCGCTGGCCATATGGTAAATATGAATTTCCACTTTGGAGTTTTCTTCACCGGCCTTTGGATATTTGTACGTATATTGCTGGTTGTAGGCGTTGTCGTACACTGTAAACTCGTATTCCTTTACCTTGCTTTCATCAAACTTATAGTAGGCGATGTAGGTGCCGTTGGGGCTCCATTCAAAAGCCCGGGTAAAACTAAATTCTTCTTCATACACCCAGTCGCAGTTGCCGTTGATGATATAGTTCCATTTGCCATCGGTGGTTACGGCTGTTGTTTTGGCCGAAGCAATATCGTACACATACAAGTTGTTGTTGAACACATAGGCAACCTTGCTTCCATCGGGGGAGAAGGTAGGGTGCAGCACCTTGCCTTCGTTCAACAGCACGGCTTTTTTGCTGGCCACGTCGTATACATACACGGTTGATTTGGAGGAATGGCGATAGATGGGTTCGCGGCCATTGAAAAAAAGAATGCGTTTTTTATCGGCGCTGACCGCATAATCCCTGGTCTCAATTTTCTTGCCTGCGGCATCTACCACACTGCCGGCTTCAAAAAGATGACTATTGTCTTCTGCCGCAAAGCCGGGAACATATTCGCCGCGAAAGGTCCCTTTTTTGTAAATGTCTTCAAGGGTGATCTTTTTCTTTTGTGCGATTGTTATTAAGGGTAGAAAAAACAGGATCAGGAGTAAGCTTCTCATTGGTGAAAAAAATTTTAACCGTAAATGTAGGGTTTTGCGATGGAATATGGTCGCTGCCGGCCCGCAGACAAAGATGGGTTTAGGGATTAGTTAAGAAAAGCAAAGCGCTTTCGGGCAAGGGGCCGATGGAGAGGAACAAATGCCCACCTTTTCAAGAAAGTTTGCCTTTTTGTCAGCGGTTTTAGCATAAAGGCTGTTGTGTGGGCATACTGATCATACAAATTATTCTGAATCAACAGGCAATTTGAACGGAAGGTGCTCTAATCTGCATGTTCTTATAATTGAAAATACCGATGTGGAAGATCCTCGAGAAAGAAGCTTGTGCAGGGTTATCTGTAGTTGTTTACAAGCCTGTCATTCGCTCTGCGCTTTCCGGATAGCGGTCGCCCTGAATCGTGATCTTTGAGGCTGCTTCTTCAATTTCACGGAGGTCTGTAGCTGTAAGTTCAAGATCCAGCGCCCCTAAATTTTCTTCCAGTCGATTGAGTTTCGTTGTGCCGGGGATGGGAACGATCCAGGGCTTTTGTGCCAGCAACCAGGCCAATGCAATCTGCGCCGGCGTTGCGTTCTTTTGTGCTGCAATATGGTTAAGCAGGTCAACCAGGGCCTGGTTTGCTTTCCGGTTCTCCGGGCTAAAGCGGGGCACTGTGTTGCGAAAATCCGAAGGATCGAGTTGGGTGTTTTCGTCGATCTTTCCTGTGAGGAAACCTTTGCCCAGCGGACTAAAGGGAACAAAGCCGATCCCGAGTTCTTCCAGTGTGGGTATGATCTCCTTCTCAGGCGTTCTTGTCCAAAGCGAGTATTCGCTTTGCAGGGCCGTGACTGGTTGCACGGCGTGTGCCCGGCGAATGGTTTTTGCTCCTGCTTCGGAAAGACCAAAGTGCTTCACCTTTCCTTCCGCAATCAGGTCTTTTACGGCACCCGCCACTTCTTCGATGGGTACGTTTGGGTCGACACGGTGCTGATAGTACAGATCAATCGTATCTATCCTTAGTCTCTTGAGTGAACCTTCCACCACTTGTTTGATGTGTTCAGGCCGGCTGTTCAAGGTTGACCACCTGTTGGTATCGTTAGGGCCAGGCGCCCAGCCAAACTTAGTGGCGATCACTATTTGTCCTTTAAAAGGAGCCAGGGCTTCACCCACCAGTTCTTCGTTCACCAGCGGGCCGTATACTTCGGCGGTATCAAAGAAGGTAACGCCCCGGTCCACGGCGGCGCGGAGCAGAGCCATCATCTCCTGCTTGTCTTTGGGTGGCCCGTAGGACCAGCTCATACCCATACACCCCAATCCAAGTCCAGACACTTCCAGGCCGCTGTTTCCCAGTTTTCTTTTTTGCATGGTATTCATTTTTAATTTTTTGGATGAAGAATTGTTTTTCCTTTTCCGCAGCTTGTTCGATCCATAGCCTTATTCCAGTTTCGCCTCTTTTATAACGTTAATGGCATTGGAGATCCGCGGAAAGCCAATATAGGGATAACATTGAACCATAGCCGAAATCAACGTTTCCTTGCTGTTTCCCACCTTCAGGTTGCCCAACACATGGGAGGCCATTTGCCGTTCCGTCC
>JAEVYV010000058.1 GCA_023392575.1 Bacteroidota bacterium
GACAGATCTGGAGCGATCCGGATAACCACGATGACATCGTCGCTAGCCAGGAAATGCGGGTGGTGGTAAACAAACCCGTAAAACTGATCATCAACGCCAAAGACGTGATTCACGACGTGGGACTGGCCCACTTCCGCATGAAGATGGATGCGGTGCCGGGCATGCCCACCACCATGTGGTTTACCCCCAAGTACACCACCCGGGAAATGAAAGAGAAATACGGCGAGAACTTCAACTATGAAATCTCCTGCGACCAAATGTGTGGTAAAGGGCACTACAGCATGCGGGGTGTGATTGTGGTGGAGAGCGAAGCCGAACACAAAATATGGCTGGCCAAGCAAACGCCGCAATACGTTCATGCCAACGGCGGTGGCAGCACACCGGCAGCCGCACCTGCAAAAGCAGATTCGAGCACGGTAGCCGTGGGAACCGCTGCAATTGAAACAAGACATTAATCCAAGGGATAAAAAATATTGATATGAACAACGACCAGACAATACATGTACACGAAGGAGCGGTGGGAACGCATGAGGTACATCATGACGGGAACGGGCACCACCACCATAAGCAAAGCTTTATATCCAAGTATATTTTTAGTCAGGACCACAAAACCATTGCCAAGCAGTTTTTGATAACTGGTATTCTCTGGGCAATTGTGGGGGCTTTGTTTTCGGTTCTTTTCCGTTTGCAGATTGGTTATCCCGACCAAAGTTTTCCTTTTCTGGAAACCATGTTGGGGAAATGGGGTAAGGGCGGAAAAATTGACCCCGAGTTCTATTATGCAGCGGTTACTATGCACGGAACCATCATGGTGTTCTTTGTGTTGACCGCCGGTTTGAGCGGCACCTTTGCCAACCTGCTTATTCCTTTGCAGATTGGTGCCCGTGATATGGCGTCGCCATTCCTGAACATGCTTTCGTACTGGTTTTTCTTTATTGCCAGCGTCATCATGGCGGCTTCTTTGTTCCTGGAAACCGGAGCCCACAGCGGCGGCTGGACAACCTATCCTCCGTTGAGTGCCCTGCACCAGGCGTCTTCGGGTTCGCAAAAGGGCGTGGATTTCTGGCTGGTCAGTATGGCCCTGTTCATTATCTCACAGTTAATGGGTGGTTTGAACTATGTTTCCACCATTTTAAACATGCGTACCAAGGGCATGAGCATGACCCGGATGCCGTTAACGGTTTGGGCCTTGTTCTTTACCGCCGTGCTGGGAATCTTATCCTTCCCTGTACTGTTGTCTGCGGCCATTCTGTTGTTGTTCGATAGAAACATCGGTACCAGCTTCTACCTGAGCGATATTTACGTAGCCGGTCAAATTTTGCCAAACGAAGGCGGTAGCCCCATTTTGTACCAGCACTTGTTCTGGTTCCTGGGTCACCCCGAAGTATACATTGTAATTCTGCCTACGATGGGTATGGCTTCCGAGATCTTGAGTGTGAATGCACGCAAACCCATCTTTGGTTATATGGCCATGGTTGGTTCCCTGTTTGCCATTTGTATCCTGGCCCTGTTGGTTTGGGCGCACCACATGTTTGTGAGCGGTATGAACCCCTTCCTGGGTAGTGTGTTTGTGTTGCTGACCCTGCTGATTGCCATTCCTTCGGCCATCAAAGTGTTTAACTGGATCACCACCATCTGGCGGGGTAATATTCGCTTTACGCCGGGCATGCTGTTTTCGATTGGTTTTGTAAGCTTGTTCATCTCCGGTGGTTTAACGGGTATTTGGCTGGGTAACGCTACCATTGACATTCACGTACACGATACGTATTTCATTATTGCCCACTTCCACCTGGTAATGGGGGTGTCGGCCTTCTTTGGAATGTTTGCCGGAATCTACCACTGGTTCCCCAAAATGTTTGGCCGGTACATGAACAATACCCTTGCGTATATTCATTTTTGGGTGACGCTGATTGGTGCCTACCTGATTTTCTGGCCGATGCACTATATGGGTCTGGCAGGTGTGCCCCGTCGTTATCTCGATTTCAACCTGTGGAGTTCTTTCAACCAGTTTGACAGCCTGAACAAGATGATTTCCATTGTGACCATCATTGTATTTGCGGTCAACCTCTTGTTTGTCTTTAATTTCTTCTACTCTATTTGGAAAGGAAGAAAAGTAAGAACCCTCAACCCCTGGGATGCCACCACCCTGGAGTGGACAACGCCCATCAATCCGGGCCACGGCAACTGGGAAGGCGAAATTCCGGAAGTACACCGTTGGGCTTATGATTATGGTAAGGACGGAAGGGATTTCATTCCGCAAACAGAGCCGGTAAAACCGGGTGAAACAGGACATTAATTAGTTTTTTGAAATAAAGGTGTTTGCAAACACGGTAAACAATGCAGGGAAATGAGTCATTCGGAGCAGTTGGCAAACCACGGAAAAAGCAGTAAGCTGAAAGATTATTTACAGCTTACCAAGCCATCGTTGAACATCATGGTTGTTTTTTCCAGCGTGGTTAGCTACCTGATGGCGCCCAAAGTGGTGGAGTACGACTGGCTCATGATCATGCTGTTGTTTATCGGCGGGTTTTTGGTCACCGGAAGTGCCAATGCCATCAACCAGGCGGTTGAAAAAAATACCGATGCGGTTATGAAACGTACCGCAAAGCGACCCGTAGCCTCCGGCCGGATGACGGCTTCCGAGGCCTGGACTTTTGCGGTGCTTACCGGGGTCATCGGGTGTTTTATTTTGGGTTATTTTTTCAACCCCCTCAGCGCTGGCCTGGCGGCATTTAGCTTGTTTTTATATGCGTTTGTTTACACGCCCTTAAAAAAAGTAAATGCCATTGCGGTGCTCGTGGGAGCTTTTCCCGGCGCCCTGCCCTGCCTAATTGGATGGGCCGCAGGAAACGACGCGATTTTTGAACACGGTCATGGCTGGAAGGATTACGGAGGCTGGGTTTTGTTTGCCATCCAGTTTTTGTGGCAGTTCCCGCATTTTTGGGCAATAGCCTGGATTGCGCACAAGGATTACTCCACGGCAGGATTTAAGCTGTTGCCGGCCGAAAAAGGACCCACCAAGTTCACGGCTTTGCAAACTATTGTTTATGCTTTGTTGCTGGTACCGGTTTGTATTTTACCCTACATCATCAACCTGACCGGCTATCAGAGCGTAAAAGATATGATATGCCTTGTTCTGGTCATCCTGTCCAATGTTTTTTTGGTGGGGCAATGCATCAGATTATACAGGGAAATGGATGTGAAAGCTGCACGAAGAGTGATGTTCAGCAGCTATATATATTTACCGATTGTTTTGCTGGCGTTGCTGGCCGGCAAAGCATAAGGGCGGAGGCAGGGAATTAAACAGATTGCACAGGCCCTAAATCCGCAAGCAAAAAAACCTGTGCGATCCGGGATTATGGATATAGTGAGCACACAACAACAAAATAAAGTACATCCGCACAAGTTTTCCATGTGGGTAGCCATCGTCAGCATCATTATGATGTTTGCCGGGTTAACCAGTGCCTATATAGTAAAAAGCGGGCAGGCCAATTGGCATGAGGTAAAAATGCCAACCAGCTTTTGGTATTCTACCGTGGCTATTTTATTGAGCAGTGTAAGCATCCAGGCGGCTTTGCGGGCCATCAAGCAAAAAGCCATGAGCCAGTACCGCTCCCTGCTTTTGCTGACACTGGTTTTGGGAATTGCCTTTGTAACCCTGCAGTGGATCGGGTTTCAGTGGCTCTGGCAACATGGCGTAAAGTTTGAGGGTGCCGGCGAAGGCCAGTTTTTGTACATTATTTTTGGCTTGCATGCCCTGCACGTTTCGGGCGGTATTATTGCATTGATTGTTAACGTTTGCAAACAGTATTTCGGAAAAACAAGAAGCTATAATACCACCGGCGCAGAAGTCCTGGCCCTCTACTGGCATTTTGTAGATGTGTTGTGGATCTACTTATTGGTCTTTTTTGTTTGGATTGGATAAAATACTTTGTGGCTTGCCTTTATGGCCGCTTGCTTTGCTAAAGCAGGGAACCTAAGGGAAACCACAATCTGAAACGAGTTAAAAACAAGTGAGGGTTTGCAGCCCGGAAGGGTTGCAAACGGCAAACTAAAAACTAGAAACTAGAATATGGCAACAACTGCTGTAGCAACAAAAACAAATTGGTGGAATGGAGGAAGAAGCCCATTCAACGTTGAGTACGGAAAACTCATGATGTGGTACTTCCTGGTAAGTGATGCCTTTACCTTCGGAGGTTTCCTGATTTCTTATGGAACCATCCGGTTCTCACACAACTTCTGGCCCGATCCCAACGTCGTGTTCAATGCCTTTCCCGGAGCCGGACACGCCAACCTGCCGCTGACCTTTGTGAGCTTGATGACCTTTATTTTGATCATGAGCTCGGTGACCATGGTACTGGCTGTTCATGCCGGGCATCACAATAATAAAAAAGGAGTGGTAAAATGGCTGCTCTGGACCATTGCCGGCGGTATTGCCTTTTTGTTGTGCCAGGCCTGGGAGTGGAATCACCTGATTAATGGGGAGCATGCCGTACTGGTTGGTAACCATTTGGATGTCATCGGACAAACAACCAGGGTCAACCCCTGGGGACGGCTGATCGAGCCCAGTGTGGCTACCGCTGCACTGCAGAACACCCCACATGAAGGCCTGGTGAAGCTGGCGGCCCTTAGTCACCACGACATCAGCCACCAGCAACTGGCGGCCATGTCGGCCGAACAATTGCGGGGTATGGTGAACGTAGCCGAACTGCATGTAAGAGAAACCGGCCCGGTAGCTTTCGGCGGCTTTTTCTACGGCATTACCGGTTTCCATGGTTTCCACGTGTTTTCCGGTGTTGTCATCAACATCATCATGTTGATCATGACCCAGAAAAATGTATTTGCCAAAAGAGGACACTACTTGATGGTAGAAAAGGCTGGTTTGTACTGGCACTTTGTGGACCTGGTTTGGGTATTTGTATTCCTTTGCTTTTATCTGATTTAATTCATTCAATTAACTTATTACAATAAATGGAACACAACGCACAATCAACGGAAATTACGTATCACCACGAACCGTCGGACAACACAAAACGCATCTGGAGAACTTTTTGGATCCTGCTCATTCTAACGATTCTTGAGCTGGCGATGGGTTTTGCCATGTTCGCCATCAGCATGCCGCCCTGGATGCATCTTTTCCTGAAAGGATGGATCTGCATCCTCACGCTGGCCAAGGCATTTTATATTGTCAGTATATTCATGCACCTGGGCGATGAGATCCGGAACATGATCATGACCATCATTGTGCCGCTGATGCTTTTCATTTGGTTCATTAGCGCCTTTTTGTGGGATGGAAATTCGTACAGGACCATGCGCAACCGCTACGAAAGGCATAACCTGGAGCAAACCATGCCCAGACCAATGAAGCAAGGCGATACGACCACCCACGGGTTCGGGGGTTAACATCCTGTTATAATCAAATTGTGTAACCATCGCCAGCATAAATTTGCGGCGATGGTTATTTTTTTACCACCGTTTTCGCGGATTGGTTTAAGGAAACACAGAAGCCTGAACCACGCCGTTTGCCCATCCGCGAAAGCATTTTTATAAATCTGTGAAACCGTCGATATGAGTAAGAAAGCTGTTTACGGAATTATCATCGCTGTGCTGCTGCCCCTGATCGGCTATTTTTCATTGAAACGGGCAACCGAGGAAACCGTGGCCATGCCCCGGCATTACATTCCTGATTCGGTTGTTATCCGAACCGAAAACGGCAAGCAATACCAAGACACCATCTGGCACCGTCTGCCCGAATTCAACCTGACCAACCAATTGGGACAGGCCGTATCGTGGAACGACCTGGAAGGCAAGGTGGTGGTGGCCGATTTCTTTTTTACCCACTGTCCCACCATTTGCCCCGGCCTCACCAACAACATGAAAAAGCTGCAGGAGGGCATCAAAAAAAGCGACCGGGCCGGCGACCGGCAGCCGGACTTTATTCAGTTTCTGTCCTTCAGCATCGACCCCGAACGGGACAGCGTGCCGCAGTTAAAAAAATGGGCCGACCGTTTTCAGATCGATCCCCAAAACTGGTGGCTGCTCACCGGCGACCGCAACGAGATCTACGACCTTTCCATCAACCACCTCAAGCTGCTGGCCCAGGACGGCGGACCGGTGGATTCGAATTTTTTGCACACCGATTTTTTTGTGTTGATTGACAAAAACCGCAACATCCGGGGCTACTACCACGGACTGGATGAAAACGACCTGTCCCGCCTTTCGGAGGACATTGTTTTGTTGTCTTTGGAAAAAGATCCGCACAAAAAGTTTTTTCTGGCCGGCAAGCTGGAGCTGATTGCTGTTGTTTTTGTCATTGCCGCCATCGGCCTTGTGGTACTTTTAAAGTTTTTAAAAAGGGAGGATAAAAAAGCATGAACCTGAGCATTCCAAAGAACGACCGCAAAGCGTCCCTTCTTATTATTTCTTTTTCGATTGTCGTCTTCATCGCCGTAACGATTTTGGAACGGGTCACGCTGGATGTCGACCTGGGTTTTGACCCCCATGTGTTTGCCCTGGCCAACGCAGTAATCAACACCATCGTATCGGTTTTATTGGTGGTGGGATTGATCGCGGCCAAAGCCGGAAATTTCAAAACGCATAAAAACATCATGCTGACGGCCATCGGGCTTTCCGTGATTTTCCTGGTGATCTATGTGCTGCATCATTTGTTTGCCGGCTCTACCTGGTACGGCGATACGGACAAGAATGGAATTGTGGACGAAGCCGAAAAAGCGGCGGCTGGTGGCATGCGGTACGTTTATTTCTTTTTATTGGGCACCCATATTTTGCTTGCCGGTATTTCGCTGCCCTTTATTTTGTTTACCGCTTACCGGGCCCTGATCAATGAAAATGCCCGCCATCGCAAAATTGCCCGCATCACCTGGCCCATGTGGTTTTATGTAGCGGTCAGCGGGCCGCTGGTGTACCTGATGATCAGCAAGTTTTATTAGCAGCGAATGGCTTGTCTTTAACCTGCCTCAGGGGCAATTGCGCTGCAGCATGCGGAGCTGCAATCCCTTCTTTGGAAAGCTTTCCTTCGGCAAAGAAAAGGTTGGCTTGTGTAAAAAAAGGCAAGCCGCTTTGGGATTTTCTTTAACCGCACACGGCCAAAGAAATTGGATGAACGGTGACCTTTGGGTTGCTTCTCCCGGAAAACCTTAGTATTTTTCACCCTTGTAAAACACCCACCCAAATCTTATGAAAAAGGTTTTAAAGTACACAGGCATTGGATTGCTTACCCTTCTGGTTCTGGCTTTTTTGCTTCCCGTTCTTTTCAAAGGAAAGATTGTAAAACTGGTTAAGGCGGAGATCAACAAAAACATTGAAGCAACGGTTGATTTCAAAGATGTAAGCCTGTCGCTGTTTCGGCATTTCCCCAAACTTTCCATCGGTCTCCAGGACATTTCGGTAGTGGGCCTCCATGAATTTAAAAAAGACACGCTGCTCAGTGCAAAGATTGTGGATGTTTCGGTCAACCTCCTGAGTCTGTTTCAGGCCACGGATATGAAAGTGCACGGCGTGTACTTGGAGTCACCACGCATTCATGCCCTGGTCACTAAGGAGGGCAAGGCCAATTGGGACATCACCAGGGCCGATAGCACCGAAGCAACCGCCAGCGAGCCTTCGGCCTTTCAGGTAAAACTGGAGAAGTACGCCATCAAAAACGCCTACGTTTATTACAAAGACGAAAGCAGCGATATGAGCGCTGAAATCATAGGGCTCAACCACGAAGGCAGCGGTGATTTTACCCAGGACCTGTTTACCCTGGCCACCAAAACCCGGGCGGCTTCCGCCAATTTTACCTACGGGGGCATTCCTTACTTGGTCAGCGCCCAAACGGATATTGCCGCCGACCTGGAGATTGATAACAACAAGAGCAAGTACGCTTTTAAGAACGCAGCCCTTTCGGTGAACGACCTGAAGCTGGTGGCCAATGGGTTTATGCAATTGGACAACGACAGCACCTACACCATGGACATCAGCGTGGATGCTCCCTCCAACGAGTTTAAAAATATTTTGTCTTTGGTGCCGGCTATTTACAAAAATGATTTTGACAAGCTGAAAACCAGCGGTACGGCTTCTTTCAAAGGATTTGTAAAAGGCGTGTACAGTCCTACGCAGCTTCCGGCGTATAACATCAACCTCGATGTTAAAGACGGCTTCTTTCAATACCCTGATC
>JAEVYV010000236.1 GCA_023392575.1 Bacteroidota bacterium
TATCAGGCTAGGGTTGTTGCATTTGCGCAATGGGATTGCGTATATTTATGTGTTGTACGGCATTGTATGTAGCGGCCGTTTAGTCAATAGCTATTAAGACGAGTACAATTAATCTATCTTTTTATCAATGCTATTTGCAAATATTGATGGTCAAAAAGTTGAAGCAACACCCAAAACAACCGCAATCTGCCCATTGTGCGAGCAGACGGTGTTTTCAAAATGTGGTGAGATAAATGTTTGGCACTGGGCACATCACAGAGTTGAAAGTTGTGACAGTTGGTACGAACCAGAAACGGAATGGCACAAAAACTGGAAGCTGGCTTTTGGCAAAGAACGCTGCGAAATTGTTATTTTAAAAGACGGCATTAAGCACATCGCCGACATCCAGACAGAAGAAAATGTGATAATTGAACTTCAAAATTCCACCATTCAAATGCCTATCATTCGACAGCGGGAAGATTTTTACGGCAATCGTATGATTTGGGTTATCAACGGCAAGCCTTTTAAAGATAACTTTCGTTATCATCGCTTTAGCTCATATCAACTTGACCAAGACGATGAATATTGGCACAGATACAATCCTTTAGCAAGCAAACACAACACCCAACCTCGCAAGAACGAATTCAACTTTTCTTGGAGTTGGTACAGAAGGTCTTGGGTTGATGTTCAGCGGCAAGTTTTTATTGATTTTGGTGATGAAAACCTATTTCAAGTGGTTGAAGGGATGGGTACAAGCAGTGGTAAAGGGAAACTAATGAGTAAAGAAACGTTTCTAAATGAGTATAGCGGTAATACAGAACTTTTAGCAACTCTAATTGACAAAAAAAACTAATTGGCGTGACATTAAAGCTGAACAACGACCGCACAACATGGGTTTTAAGCAATATGGGCTTTTGAAAAAGTTCTCAACCAAATATCTTTAATGAGCAACAGCGTGGAGGCTAAGCTGAAGTTTTTCAAATATCCATGCTGCTTAAAGCCCTATTCCGTTACAGGCAATAAGTAATGACACTTTGCCTTTCCCGAGGAGTCTCCCCAAGCACATTTTCAAAGGAAGTGAATTTAGCGGGGGACTCCTCGAATGGTTTTTACGCCGTTGTTGGTGTTCTGCCTGGCCTCTCGAGCGGGGGCTGCACCAACAACACCGACCGCTGTGGTGGCCTTGCCTTCTTCACACAAGCGTTGTTTCTTTAGCTGATGCCACATCAGCAAGCGTACGTATAATCTTTCACAGCCACGATCCTGGGGTGAAAGCCTACGGCTATTGGACATGCAAAAGACCGAACGTACCAACTCCGGGAATGCAATTCGCTAAGTAGTGACCTCTGGAGCAGGGAGGGATTATAGCAAAAGCTTCGGTATCTGCACCCAAACCCGGTACGGGCAGGCACAGGCCCGTGGCCAGCGGAGCAGGATTGATCTTCGGCCCGGTTTTGTCATACCGGTACAGCTAATTTTGGATGGCGTAGACATCTAATGAATTAATGCCTAATTTCAGTTGTTGGTGCAGCTTCAGCACAAAAGCCAGGAGGAACACCAACAACGGCGTAAAAAAGCGCCTGGGGAAGATGTGCGGGGAGAGGCACTGCAGCTATCAGGCTAGGGTTGTTGCATTTGCGCAATGGGATGGCGTATATTTATGTGTTGTGTGCAAGCTTTGAAGACCCTAATTATCATATCATCCTTTTTTATTTGGACAAGTTCATTTGGACAAATTGACAAATACATGGGAACGTGGATAACGGACGAACAGGACTGCATGTTAATTCAAGACACCATTAATATGTACGACAACTCAAACATGCTTTGCAATGCCAAGATTGACGAAGGCATGGCATTATACATTTATGGCGATACTCTGAGCTTTCAAAAACGGTATTACTCATCACGAACAAACTATGAGAAGCTTTACATAGACCGGTATGATTTAAAAATTGACATATTAAATGACACTTTCATTTACGCTAGACCTGTGTCTAATCTTTCAAAAGAGTTCTTCAAGAATAGAAAACAGTTGCGATTTAGAAGGCAGGAATTGGCGATTGACAGTAGTCTGAAATTTGAGAAGATTGTATTTCACACGACCGAATGTTTTGGAACCTGTAATGTTTATCACCTACAGGTTGACAGTTCAAAGATGTTTAAGCTACATCGACAACTAGTGTATAGCAAAGTAATTGGTATTCCAATGGATACAGCAATTCAAGGCTATTTCACTGGACAGCTCAACGATAGGCAATTCGCAAAACTACTTCAAGCATTAGCAACGTCCAATATTAGAACCCTTAAAATGAACGACGCAACGTGTTGTGACGGTTCAATCAGCACAATCATTGTTTATTTTAACGGGCAACGGAGATACTTTAAAACAATGTTTCCGCCTACAATTGCAAACAGGCTTATTGGGACACTTTACGAGATTTGTGAAAACAGTGATGGAACAAAGACAAATGCGGCTTTCAAGCTGGAGGACTAAGCCAGCAGGCAACATCGGCTTTTAGCAATATGGGCTGAAGAACATAATTTGAATAAAAGAATATCTATTTTGCTATGGAATAGAGGCTGAAACAGCAGTATTCCAAATATCCATACTGCTTAAAGCCCTTTAACGTTAACAGCCATTTTTAACATTCAATGATTAGAAATATTTAAAACGGATGCCTGCTAAAATTGATTCGCTGCTGTATATAATTGGAAGGGCAACATACAAATGAGCATATTTCAAAAAAGTTACGTTAGAGCCATATTTGCATTATTCGTTTCAGCGGTGCTTATAATTGTTTTCAGTCACTCTGGAAGTATTAAGGAGAGCATAATAAAGAATCATAAAGTCACGTGCGGTACCATAACCTGGAAAAATTTGGGGGGTCGGGAATTCTATATCAAATGTGAATTCACCGTTGGTGGCGTTAAATACGAGAGCTACTTTAATTGTACTCCGAAAACGCACAAAGGATATCTGCATGGTTTTGACTATGCATGGATTGTATACGACTCTACAGAACCCAAGCTCAGTAACCTTTTGGAAACCCCGGATGATTTTTACGATTATAAAATCAATCAGGCCGATACTTCGGGAATACTTTGTAATACGGTAAACAGTTTACTAAATAATTAGAAGTGTGTACCTGGTGTAAAAATTTTTACGCCGTTGATGGTATTCTGCCTTCCCCGGGAAGTCTCCCCAAGCGTATTTTTAAAGGAAGTGAATTTTGCGAGGGACTCCTTGACAAAGAAAAGAGCCCTTATTCACCATTGACGATTGACCATTCACCTTATTATCCTTTCCCCTTCTTTTCCTTCGCCTTGTTCTTATCGGTGCGTTCCTTCAATTTCTTTTCATCATTGTTGCCGCTGGCATCCCGCAAAGGATCGGGCATGGGGAACTCGCCGTCTTGCAGCTTTTGGTCAAACACTTTGTTTACGTGCTGCCATTTACCGTTTTCCCACTTAAACCCTTCGTAGTCGCCGTCGGGGATCAGGGTCCAGGGATTGTCCGGCTCGTCGGATTCGGAAACCAAATGATCCACCAGGATCATCTGCAGATCGGGGTCGTAATTCATGGTGGTGGACGCATCTTTTTTGTATTCGATGCTGTACCGGTACTGCACATCCCGCTTCACACTGTCCTTGTCAAAGGCAAAAAACGGCCCGCCAAAAACAGGCAGGTTGCGGTTGTCGAAGCTCATCACCTCGATCCATTTTTTATTGCTGCGAATGCTGTTTTCGTCGTAGCCGAACAGGGTATAATAGTTTTTGCCGTTGTGCCGGGTTTGCACCATGTTGTAATACACCGCACCGATCCAGGTATCCTTGTTTCGAACGGAATCCATGGCATTGTCGGCAAACTCGGAATAATCTCTCAGCGCCACCAGTTTGAGGGAGCCATCCGGCGTGTGGTACTGTATGGCGCCCCGCTGGCGAACGTACATGCCGTCAAAATCGAGTTGCCAGGTAAAGATCCGGAAGGTGCTGTCCGGGGCGTAAAGTTTGGAGACGCCCTGCACCGAATCGAAGGGGTAGTAGAAGGAGTTTTTCACCTGCAGGCTTCGTACCAGCGTGCGGATGAACTGGCTGTCGCTGCGCATCCGGCCGGCGGTAAGGCTGTCCAAAAAAATATCCTTGATTAAAACTTTTAGCGAGTCTTCTTTTTGTTGAAGCACCTTCAGGTCAACAGGCCTGATTTTATGGGTTTGTGCAAAAGAAAGGGCTGCAACAAGCAGGAAGGCGATTAAAAAGAATGGTTTTTTCACAATAAAGGGATGCTTTGTTCTTGCTAAGAACGAAAAAAAAACTCAAAAATTGACTACGGACAGGAAGATTAATTAAGGATTAACAGGGAACGAGGTTAAGGAAAAAGTCAAAAGTCAAAAGTCAAAAGTAGAGAGGCCTTGCAGTTTACGCCTTTTTGAATTTTGACTTTTGAATTTTGACTGCCTGATCACAAGGCCTGGGCAAAATGAGACAAAGTATCGAACACCATATCAATATCATCGTGGGGAAAAGCCTGGTCGGGGTTGGTGGTGGTGACAAAAACCGTAAACATGCCGGCCGACCGCCCAAAACGCATATCGCTGGGCTTATTGCCCACCATAATGCTCTTGCTAAAGTTGATGTCGGGGAAATCCGTTGCGGCCTGCACGGCCATGCCGGGGTTGGGTTTGCGGTTAAAGCATTTGTCGTCTTTTTCGGTGCAGTAGTAGATTTTGTCAATTTTTCCGCCCACAATCTCCACTTCCCGCTGCATTTCCAGGTGAATGTTCTGCAGGTCGCCTTCGGTCATCAGTTGCCTGCCCACGCCCCGCTGATTGCTCACCACAATCACTTTGCCGAACACATCGCTTTGCTTTTTAAAAATTTCCAGCACGCCTTTGCTAAAAATAAACTCGCCCCAGTGCAACAC
>JAEVYV010000268.1 GCA_023392575.1 Bacteroidota bacterium
TAGTGGAGTGTGCAGGTCCAATCGCCGATCAAATTGTCCGGCTTAAAAAAGGAAACCAGGCCTTGTTTAAACAACTGGTTCAGGAGGGGCAAAAAAAAGGGGAGTTTAAAAAAGGAGTGGATGTGCCCCTTTTGCTGATGACCCTGGTAGGCACCATCAGCCAGTTGGTGACCACCCAACAATACTATCGTGAGGTGAGCAATTTGCAATCCCT
The DNA here is from genome assembly GCA_023392575.1 of Bacteroidota bacterium. Taxonomy (GTDB): domain Bacteria; phylum Bacteroidota; class Bacteroidia; order Chitinophagales; family Chitinophagaceae; genus Flavisolibacter. The sequence goes on from JAEVYV010000268.1 coordinate 215, forward strand.
TTCGGAAGAAGAATTTGAAAAGCACGCCAAAAAAAAGCTGAGCACTTATTTAAAAAATTTATTCAAAGCAGTATTGACGTATGAAGCATAGAAGACCTTTAGCCATTTGTTTGTGTGCCATTTTTTTAACCCTTGCTACCCACTTGCCGGCTCAGGAAAAAAGATTACTCACCCTGCAGGAAGCGGTTGAGCTCAGCCTCAAAAACAGCAAGCAATTAAAATCAAGTCAGGCCAAAATTGAAGAGGCAACAGCTGCTTTAAAAGAAGCGGTCCAGCAAAGACTGCCCGAAGCCAGGGTGTCGGGCTCCTATCTACGGCTGAACAAGCCCAATGTGGATCTGAAAGTGAAAAGCAACAATAGCGGGGGGAGTGGAGGCGCCGGCAACACAAACACGCCTCAGCCTTCGGAAGCCATGTACGGCATCGCCAATTTTTCCCTTCCCCTGTTTGGCGGCTTTCGCATCAAATACGGAATTGAATCGGCCCGATATCTGGAACAGGCTGCCCGGCTAGATGCAGAAAATGACCGGGAGGAAATGATCCTCAACACCATAGATGCGTATAACAATCTGTATAAATCCGGTGCGGCGGTGGATCTGGTAAAAGAAAATCTGCAATCGGCCCGTCAAAGGGCGGCTGAGTTTTCTAACCTGGAGAAAAACGGCCTGCTGCCCCGCAACGATCTGTTAAAGGCCCAACTGCAGGTGTCCAATACCGAGCTGGCTTTGCTGGATGCGCAAAACAACTGGAAGCTGGCCAATATTAATATGGATTTGATGCTGGGCTTGCCGGAAACCACCGAACTGGCCATTGATTCGGCCAGCTTGGGGGCAATAGTTTCGGTAAAGGGTCTGGATGACTATGTGCAATCGGCCTTGCAGAACCGTAAGGATCTTTCGGCCGTTGATTATCGGAAAAAAGCAGCTTCCAGCGCTGTTAAGGCGGCTCAGGCAGAAAAATACCCGGGCCTTGCCGTAACCGGCGGCTATGTGGCGTTGCGGGTTCCTCAGGTATTAACCGTAACCAACGCCGTAAACCTTGGCCTGGGTGTGCAGTACAGTCTTTCTTCGCTGTGGAAGAACAAAGCCCGGGTGCAGCAGGCTGAAGCCCGGGAACGCCAGGCGGCGGCAGGGCAGGAGTTGCTGGCCGATGCCATTCGCCTGCAAGTGAACCAGGCTTATCAAAACTATTTGTCCAGTCAGAAAAAGATTGACGTGTTTGCCAAAGCCGTGGAGCAAGCCAATGAAAACTACCGCATCATTAAAAACAAATTTGCAAACAGCCTGGCAACCACTACGGAATTGCTGGATGCCGATGTGGCGCAGCTACAAGCCCGCATGAATTTTGCCTTTGCCCAATCGGATGCGGTAGTGGCATACAATAAACTGTTGCAGTCCGCAGGAATGTTAACCGGGGCCGAAACAAAATCAACCAATCAATAATCAACAATCAACCAACAATAAGGAATTATGGAAGCGAACATGGAAACAAAAAGATTACAGAAAAAAAAGCAGGAGCCTGCTAAGCGAAACAAGGTTTTTCTTTTCATTTTAGTGGCATTGGTTCTTGCAGGAGGCTGGTTTGGGGTTTCCAGGTATATTCATTCGCTGCACCACGAAGAAACCGACAATGCCCATGTGGAGGCGAATATCAGCCCGGTCATACCCAGGGTTTCCGGTTATGTGGCCCAGGTGCTGGTAAAGGACAATCAGCAAGTTAAAAAAGGTGATACCCTGGTGGTGCTGGACGACCGGGATTTGAAAATAAAACTGCAGCAGGCCGAAGCGGCCTTGCTCACGGCGCAAAGCAACCTGGGGGCTGCCCAGGCATCCACCAGTGCCGCAACCGCCAATATTGCCACCTCCAGGGCTTCCGTATCCACCATTGATGCGCAAATCGAAACCGCCAAGGTGAACGTATGGCGGGCCACACAGGATTATGAGCGTTATGCCAACCTGATCAAAGATCATTCGGTTACCCAGCAGCAATACGAGCAGGCTTTGGCCGCAAAACAAACCGCCGAGCGGCAACTGCAGGTGTTGCAGGAGCAAAAAGCGCAGGCCGCCCAGCAAACAAATGCCGTGGCCATACAAAGCAAGGCTACTTCTTCGCAGATGGGGGTGGCGGCTTCGGTTATCAAACAGCGCCAGGTGGATGTGGAGGATGCCCGCCTTAATTTGTCGTACACCGTCATCACAGCGCCGGCCGATGGCCTGATTTCCCGGGTGGATGTGCAGCCGGGTCAATTTGTGCAGGCAGGTCAGTCGCTGTTCAGCATTGTGTTGAACGATGATGTTTGGGTGATTGGCAATTTTAAAGAAACACAGTTTGATAAAATGCGGGTGGGGCAAAAAGCCATTGTGCACATCGATGCTTTTCCCGGCCGTTCGTTTGAAGCCCGGATCACTTCGTTTTCCCCGGCCACCGGCTCCAGTTTTGCCTTGTTGCCTCCGGATAATGCCAGCGGCAACTTTGTCAAGGTGGTACAGCGGCTTCCGGTGAAAATTGAATTTAGCAATCCCGCCGATTCAATGGTCCGGCAATTGCGGGCCGGCATGAATGCTGTAGTGGATGTGCATTTGGATTAAGCTCCCTGTCCTCCGCCCAAAGCGGAGCGGCTTACGCTGCAGAGACTTTACTTGTTTCAATCAGTTCTTTAAAACGAAGTTGATGGTTATGTAGTCAGCAGAGTTACTACTATGAAGCTTCTCTTGCGTCGCACTCTTGTACTTATGATAATTTATTGAGCAATTTATTAAACCAACGTTGCTCTTAAATAAAAACAATGTCAGAACAAAATAAAGAAGGTGTAAGCCTAAGTCTCCCCTCCAGGGGGACAGGGGGCTTAGTTGAATACGGGGCCCGAAGGGTGATTGTTACCATTACGGCCATCATTTGTGCCTTATTGGAAATAGTGGACACCACCATTGTGAACGTGGCGCTGAACGACATGCGGGGCAACCTGGGCGCCACCATGACCGAGGTGGGGTGGGTGATTACCGCCTATGCCATTGGCAATGTCATCATCGTGCCCATGACCAGCTGGCTTTCCCAACAGTTTGGGCGCCGCAATTATTTTGCCGCCTCCATCATGATCTTTACGGTCTTTTCTTTTTTGTGCGGAAATGCCAATGGGATCTGGGAGCTGGTGGTTTTCCGGTTTTTACAAGGCGTGGGGGGCGGCGCCCTGCTGGTCACCTCGCAAACCATCATTACCGAAAGTTATCCGCCGGAAAAACGCGGCATGGCACAGGCCATTTACGGCCTGGGGGTGATCATTGGCCCAACTTTGGGGCCGCCGCTGGGAGGATACATCGTTGATAATTTTACATGGCCTTATATTTTTTACATCAATATTCCCATTGGCATCATTGCTGCTTTGCTGACCCTGCAGTTTGTGCGCAGCCCCCGGTACTCCGAAAAAAGCAAGATCAGGGACGTGGACTGGCTGGGCATTGCCCTGCTGGCCATTGCGGTTGGTTCGCTGCAGTATGTTTTGGAAAAAGGACATGATGAAGACTGGTTCAACAGCGGCGTTATTATTTTGTTTTCGGTGACGGCTGTTTTTGGACTGTTCTTTTTTATCTGGCGGGAGCTTTCCTTTCGCAATCCCATAGTGGAGCTCAGGGTGTTGAAGAACGGTAACCTCCGGGTGGGTACGGTGCTGTCCTTCATCATGGGCTTTGGTCTTTACGGTTCTACGTTTATCATTCCCCTGTACACCCAGGCCACCCTGGGGTGGACGGCGCACCAGTCGGGGATGTTGATGATACCGGCGGCCCTGACCACGGCGTTTATGATGCCGCTTATCGGGCAGCTGCTCCAAAAAGGAGTGAAGCAGCAATACCTGGTGGCGCTGGGCATGCTTTTGTTTTTTGTGTATAGCTTCTGGGGATACAAGATCATTAGTCCCGATACGGGAAAGGGTGATTTTTTTTGGATGCTGATTGTTCGGGGGATGGGGATGGGTATGTTGTTCATTCCGGTAACCACCCTTGCCCTGTCCACCCTGAAGGGGCAACAAATCGGACAGGGAGCCGCTTTTACCGGCATGATGCGGCAACTGGGCGGCTCTTTTGGGGTGGCGGTGATTACCACATACCTGGCACAAAAAAACATGGTGCACCGAAGCGACCTGGTGGCACACCTGAATGTGAACGACCTGGATGTTCAAAGCCGGGTGCAGGCTATGCAGCATGCTTTTATGGCCAAGGGCATGACCCCCGATGTGGCCCTGAACGCCGCTTACAAAGCCTTGGATTATGCGGTCACGAAGCAGGCTTCTGTTTTGTCCTATATGGATGCTTTTTTGGGGCTGGGGGTGTTGTTTTTGATCTGCATTCCCTTTGTGCTGATGGTGAAGGGAAACAAAGGAAAGAAAGTGGATCTGGCGGAAGCCATGCATTAGAGAATGGGATGGTGAAGTGGACAACTCAATCTTTTCTTTCTTTTGGGAACTTGGTTTGATTACTGATTATTAATTATTCATTATTGCTGCCGCGGAAACGCAGCCGCTCACTAATAATCAGTAATCAACAATGAATAATCCAGTAAACAGGAGCGACAGCTTAAGAATTCCCCTTGTCCATTTACGGTTTAAAATCAGTAATGGAAAGAACCGTTGAGCAAAAACGGTATTCCACCGGATCGTTCGAGCAAACAATCACCAATCTTTCCCTGCAATAGTCGTGGATCAGCGAATGGTACAATTGAATCCCCTTGTCGTCCAGGTTGCTGCAGGGCTCATCGAGCAGCACGAGGGCCGTGTCAAAAAAAATAGCCTGCGCCAGCTTCACTCTTTGCTTCATGCCCGAAGAATAATAACGTATTTGTTTGTGGGCGGCTTTCTCCAGGCCCAGAGCCTCAATGATTTTTTTTATGGAAAAACCGGCAATAAAGGGTTTGAACTGGTGGTGAAACTGCAGAAATTCTGCTAAGCTCATTTCTTCGATCACGTCCAGGTAGGGGGCACAAAAGGATGTGTGTTCGTAGGCTTTTTCTGCGGGCAGCAACTGGTCCGCCATCCAATATTCAATGGCGCCTTCGCTCAACTGCAGCATACCGCCGATGCTTTGCAGCAGGGTGGATTTGCCCGAGCCATTGGGTCCCGTAACGGCATAGGCGCCGCCGGAGGCAAACTCCAGGCCGGCACCACGAAAAATCCATTCACGGTTAAAACGTTTGCCGGCCTGGGAGAGTTTAATCTTCATCTACGCCATTTTTTGAGTAGCGTTTAATGATGCCGATCTTGGAGCTCTGAACAAATTGTAAGATCCCGGCCTTGGTTTCACTGTCCGGAATATTGCTTTGGATCAGATCAATTGCCGTGGAGGTGCTGTGGTTGCCCACAAACAGGGTATGATAAATCCGGGATATGGTTTCTATTTTATCCTGCGCAAAGCCCCTTCTTTGCAGCCCCACAATATTCAGTCCCATATAGCACATCGGCTCACGGGCGGCTTTTACATAAGGCGGTACATCTTTGCGGATCACCGTATGGCCGGCAACATAGGTATGCGCCCCGATGCGGGTAAACTGATGGGCGCCGGCCAGCCCGCCAATGATGGCGTAGTCGCCAATATCTACATGCCCGGCCAGTTGAACCGCATTGGCCAAAATAACATTGTTGCCCACCGTGCAATCGTGCGCCACGTGGGCATAAGCCATCAGCAGGCAATTGTTGCCCACAACGGTTTTCCATTTATCTTTTGTGCCGCGGTTAACGGTAACGCATTCGCGAATGGTGGTGTTGTCGCCTATTTCAACCGTGGTTTCTTCGCCAATAAATTTCAGGTCCTGCGGAATGCCGCCAATCACGGCTCCCGGAAAGATGCGGCAATTTTTGCCAATCTTGCTGTGCGACATGATTACGGCATGCGACATGATGTGCGTGCCGTCGCCGATGGTAACATGCTCGTGGAGGACAGCGAAAGGTTCAACAGTTACATTATTGCCCAGTTTTACATTCGGATGGATGGACGCCAGGGGTGAAATCATAGTTTGACTTTGGGTTTCTTTACAATCTGAGCAACCATATCGGCTTCTGCAGCAATTTTATCTCCGACAAAAATAGTTCCTTTCATTTCACAAATTCCACGACGCACAGGATTCATCAATTCCATTTTCAGGAGCAAAGTATCACCCGGCACCACTTTTTGTTTGAATTTACAGTTGTCTATTTTTAAAAAATAAGTGTCGTAATCATGGTCCGGATCGTCCGGAATGGTCAGGATGCCGCCGGTTTGGGCCAGGGCCTCTACCTGCAAGACGCCGGGCATCACGCAGTTGCCGGGGAAGTGCCCCTGGAAATACGGCTCGTTGTAGGTCACATTTTTCACCGCCACCACATATTTTTCGTTGAGTTCAATCACCTTGTCGATTAACAGGAAGGGATAACGATGCGGCAGTTTTTTTTCGATGGCGTGCACGTCAAACAGCGGCGGCTTTGCCGGATCGTATTGCGGAAACTGTTGTTTGTGTTTGTATTTTTTGATGTGTTCTTTGATCTTGCGGGCAAATTCCACATTGCTGGAATGCCCCGGCCTGTTGGCAATGATGTGGGCTTTGAACGGATAGCCCACCAGCGCCAAATCGCCAATGACGTCCAGCAGTTTGTGCCGGGCCGGTTCGTTGGGGAAGCGCAACTCCAGGTTGTTCAAAATGCCGCCTTCGCTCACTTTCACGTCTTCTTTTTTAAACACCCGGGCAATGCGTTTTACTTGTTCTTCGCTCACCGGCTTGTCCACCACCACAATGGCATTGTTGATGTCGCCGCCCTTAATCAGGTTGTTGTCCAGCAGGTATTCCAGTTCGTGAAAAAAGGAAAAGGTGCGGCAGGGAGCTATCTGCTCGTCAAAATCGGAGAGGTGTTTGAGGGAAGCATGCTGGGTGCCCAGCACCGGCGAGTTGAAGTCGATCAGGGTGTTGATGCGGAACTCGTGGTAGGGCAGGGCCACCATTTCCACCTTTTTTTGTTCGTCGGTAAAACTGATGTTGTGCTGAAGGGTATAATAAATTTTGGGGGCCTCCTGTTGCTGCACGCCGGCCTGCCGGATGGTTTGCACAAAAGGGGCGGCGCTGCCGTCCAAAATGGGCACTTCGGGTCCGTTGATCTCAATACATACATTGTCGACCATGTTGCCCACCAGGGCGGCCAGCAGATGTTCAATGGTGCTTACCCGGGCGCCATTGGCTTCAATGGTGGTGCTCCGGGTGGTGTCCACTACGTTATCCACATCGGCCTTCACGGTCGGAGCGTTGGGAAGGTCAACTCGTTTAAAAACAATCCCCGTGTTGGGGTCGGCGGGCTTTAGGATCATCTCCACGGTCTGACCGGTATGGATGCCCACGCCGCTGATCTTTGCTTCTGAAGCCAGCGTATGCTGAAAATCAGAAAAAATATTGGTCGGCTGCATGCGGCGAAAGTATGAAACAATCCGGCTACAATCCAAAACCGAAACCGCGGGATTGTCTTTGTAAAGTCTTAAATATGACGCAAGTATGAGATTCTGCTTATCCGGTTTAGGCATTATGAACTAATTTTGCGCCTTCATGCAGTACGTAATGACATCCGGTAATCTGGCGCCTGAGCATTTGGGTTTGAAGGCCGAACTGGTTTTTGAAACAGGTCGTCAGATCCCTGGTTCGGTTCAATATTCCATCAAGCGCTATGCCCGTCCCAAAAACTGGATGGGCGATGATGTGGGGGTGTTGAAATACCACTACGAGCCCTCGCGGCCGGAACAAAACCACCTGGAATTAAAATTTTGCATCATCGGCAACATGTACTGCCGTCAGTTCCAGGCAGAGTGCAACCAGTGCAAAGCCCATGCTTCGTTTAACTGCCGGGAAAAAGTGGAAAGCGTGGATTTTTTGAGTTTTGTTTTTTCCTCAACCCTGTTGGAGCAGTTTGTAAAGTCCAGAATCAGCGACAATACCCTGAGCGAGGACTTGCTCGCCTTCAGGCACCAAACTTCGTTTAATAAATCCCTTTCGCTTTGCGGCCGCACTCGGATGGTTTTGGAGGGTTTGCTGAACCACAACTACAGGGACAGCCTGGAGAACATCTACATCAATGCCCAAACGCAAATGCTGCTGCTTTACAGTTTGGACGGCATGGAGGAAAAGGAAATCGATGTGATCAATTGCAAGTTCCTGGCCAATGAAGCCGATCGGGACAAGGTGATCAAGGCAAGGGAAGTTTTGATACAACACATTGGGGAGCCCATTACTATTAAGGAGCTGAGCCGCAAGGTAGCCATGAACGAATGCTACCTGAAAAAAGGGTTTAAGGAAATGTTTGGTACCACCATTTTCGATTTTTACCAGAGCCAGCGGATGGAACATGCCAAATACCTGTTGTATGAAAAAGGCCTTACGGTCACAGAGGTTTCTGTTTTGTTAGGG
>JAEVYV010000293.1 GCA_023392575.1 Bacteroidota bacterium
GCAATACAGCAAAGGAGGCCATGCCCATGTCCCGTACGCTCATGATGCGGCCGGCTAAACAGACGTTGGAGAAGCTTTCCTTGTGCTCGTCGGTAAAAGAGTTTTTAATGTTGGTTGAGTAGTTGTCTACGGGGTATAAAGCAGCTGGATAGGGGTCAATTCCCATTGCCTGCAGTTCTGCTAATTTTTCTCGGCGAACAATTTCCTGTTCTGATAAATGTTGAGTTTGCATTTTCACCACGGTTTCAAAGTGGTGCAAATGTACTGATAGGACGGGGAATAATGCTTTAGCGGCCCGAGGGAATGCCCGGCCAACCGGGAATGGACCGATGCCGGCGCTCGGACAGGCAAAGTTTTTCGTTGTAAAGATTTTGGTTTTCTTTTTTGAATGCGAAATCAATGACGAAGCGCTGCTCTTTTTTAAAACTTAGTTTTGCGGAAAGACCGAAGGGCTGATGATCTATTGTCGCGCCAAACGAAACAAGAGGCCTTGGGCATTACCGTTAGCAAAAATGATGTGAGTCTTTGCCTTGCGAATGGTTGTTCGATTCAAACAAGGACAAGCGCCCAGCGAGGCAAAGAGCGCCGTATATTTCTGGCAGAAATTTTGAAAACAAGGAGTAAATACCAATTTAATGAAACACTATTTCGTTGCTTTTGCCCTCAGTTTAGGGCTGCTATCCTGTGAGACACTTTCCCAACTACCGGTATCAACCGGCGTTACCCAAACCGAAGCGGCCCAGGGCATCCGCGAAGCTCTGGACCAGGGTGTGGGCAGGGGCATATCCCTTTTAAACAAAGAGAACGGTTTTTTTGGAAGCCAGGCGTATAAATTATTTCTGCCGCCGGATGCCCAAAAAATTGAAAATACTTTGCGGCAGGTAGGGATGGGTTCTTTGGTGGACCGGGCTATTTTGCAAATCAACCGGTCGGCCGAAGACGCCGTGGGGTATGCCCGGCCTATTTTTGTGGATGCGATCAAGCAAATGACCATCACAGATGCCCTCAACATCATAAAGGGGCCCAAAGACGCCGCCACGCAGTACTTCCGGTCGAAAACCTCCGATAAACTGACGGCCGCCTTTTCGCCCATCATTAAAAGTTCGCTGGATAAGTTCAGTGCCACCAAGTACTATTCCGACATCATCAGTACCTATAATAATTTCCCCACCATGCTTAATAAACTCAACCCCGATCTTCCCTCTTATGTGGTTGGCCGGGTGGTCAATGCATTGTTTGATCAAATTGCGCTGGAGGAAGCGAACATTCGTGAAAATCCGGTGGCCCGCACCACGGATATTTTAAAGAAAGTCTTTGGCAGCAGGTTGTAGTTGCTAAACAGACCGATAAAAAACCATGTTTGATGCAGCCAACATAGCAATCAAACATGGTTTTTTCATTTTACCGATCGAATGCAAACCCATATTTTTTCGGAGTTATACCAAACGGCGATAAAGATGGCAGATGGTCGTAGACAGATGACAGAAGAGAAAGAAGCTGATTGTGTTTCACGCCTGCCGTTTCACGTCTCCCGATGGTTTTCCGGACAGCGGTTGGGTATTACCTGTCATCCCGGGCGCTGACAAGTTTTGAGCGAAACGAAACAACTGGCCCAACAGGCTTTAGCCGGTGGCCAAAAGCACTTGCCAGGCTTCGTTTACCTTTCCCTGATTTAAAAGCCGGGCGGCATAGCTATGTATTTCCCTTTCCATTTCATCGGGGCTTACCGAATAATACTGAATGATGTTTTTCAGATGCTCGTCGTCAAAGGATGGCTCCACCACCGGCATTTCATGCACGTTGCCCAACTGCCCCAGATGGTTGCCGGTAAGTATCTTGCTAAAGCGTATGCTTTCCGGAAGGGCGTCAATGCCAATGCCTAGCTTTACGTTGGGCTTGGGAACCAAAAACAGGTTTTCCCTGGAAACCCGGCAGTACCAGTCGCCACCCAGCCGGGCCACCAGTTCCAATTGGGTTTGATCCAGTTTTTTATCTTCGGATAAGAGTTCATCGTTTATGTGCAGGCGCAACACTTCGCAAATAACCAGGTTGCCGGCCCCGCCTTCTTCTCCCAAAGGCTTTACCTCAAGTACTTTGCACTCCAGCTTCACCTTGCTTTCCCGAACCATGGGTGGTTTTACCAGGGTTGCCGATTCTTTGGTAAAGCCTGCTTTCAAAAACTCATCCACATCTTTGGGAAATTCGCAACTGGCCAGGGAGGTTTGTTGCACCATGTCGTAGGTTACCATATTGATTACCACCTCGGGCACCTCCAGAATATTTTGCAGAGTATGTTTGGTCGTGTTGTTCCGGAGCCTTCTTGCCGGTGAAAAAACAACAATGGGAGGATGGGAAGAAAACATGTTGAAAAAACTAAAGGGGCTCAGATTTGCTTTTCCGTTTTTGTCTACAGTAGAAGCAAAACAAATGGGGCGGGGTGCAATGACATGTTGCAGGTAATACTGCTTTTCTACGGGTTTTAGTTCGGCCAGGTCAAATATCATAGGCGGCAAATTTCATAAACTTTTTGCAGCGGCAAAATCAGGGCGGGTGGGTACCGAAAAATAAGGGGTATTTAAG
>JAEVYV010000337.1 GCA_023392575.1 Bacteroidota bacterium
GTGAAGCCCACCCTGATCCGTGTGGCCGATGCCTACACAGCTTTTGCACAATTGCTGAACCAATACCAGCAAATGGTAACCCAGCAAATGAAAGGCATTCAGCAGCCAAGCTACATTGCCGCCAGCGCCAAGGTAGGCGAAGACGTGTTTATCGGCGCTTTTAGCTACATCGGCGAAAACGTGAAAATCGGCCGCAACACCAAAATCTTCCCCAATTCCTTTATTGGAGACAATGTGCAAATTGGCGACAACTGCATCATTCACCCCGGTGTTAAAATCTATCACGATTGTGTATTGCACAACCAGGTAATCATTCATGCCGGCACCGTTATTGGCAGCGATGGCTTTGGCTTTGCCCCGCAGGCCGACGGCTCGTTTAAAAAAGTACCGCAAATCGGCAACGTCGTCATTGAAAACGATGTGGAAATAGGCGCCAACACCACGATCGACCGGGCCACCATGGGTTCTACCTGCATTAAGGCCGGCGCCAAGCTCGATAACCTGATCCAGATTGCCCACAACGTGGAAGTGGGCGAAAGCACGGTAATGGCCGCCCAGGCAGGCATTTCCGGCTCCACCAAAATTGGCCGAAACGTAATGATTGGCGGACAAGCCGGCATTGTGGGGCACATTCAAATTGCCGACGGCTCCAAGATCAATGCCCAAAGCGGCGTTAGCAAATCCCTAAAAGAGCCTTATTCGGCCGTCACGGGTTCCCCTGCAGCGGATTACAGCAGCGTTTTACGCAGCCAGGCGGTCTTCCGCAACCTTCCCGAAATGGAAAAACGGGTTTACGAGCTGGAAAAAATTGTAAAGCAGCTGATGGAAGAAAAGGTGAACAGCATCTAGCTCTCTTCGTCTTTTACAACCATTCCTCGCTAAAACGCCCAAAACCATTGCTGTACGGCTGGCAACAGGCATTGTTTTTCTTCCTCTCCGACAGTTGGGGTATTTGCTCGTTCTTGCCGCGGCAATTTAGTGATCGGCATCAACCGCAGACCCATTACATCTGCACCCCTAAATTCCTCCGGGGAACAAAGGCAGGTGTATGAGTTTTACAGAGCTTTTCCACAACTTTTAAAGGAAGAAACAGCAAACAAAATATCTCGAAAAAAACGGCTTTTTAACGTCTTTTCCATTGGCCCGACGGGTGTTTTCCGGTATATTTGCAAGAATGGACCTGCACCATTCCGGTGCGTAAATTTTAGCTTTAAAATGAGTGATATTTTAGATCCGGTTGTAACTCCTTCCACCCCCACAGTAATGCCTTCTTATGGCGCCGATTCGATCCAGGTTTTAGAAGGCCTGGAAGCTGTTCGCAAGCGCCCCGCCATGTATATTGGTGATATCGGCGTCAAGGGTCTGCACCATCTTGTATACGAAGTTGTAGACAACTCCATTGACGAGGCCTTGGCCGGTCATTGTAAAAACATTATCGTTAGCATACACGAGGACAACTCCATCTCGGTTGAAGACGATGGCCGGGGAATTCCTACCGGCATGCACGCCAAGGAAGGCCGCTCGGCCCTTGAGGTGGTGATGACCGTATTGCACGCCGGGGGTAAGTTCGACAAGGATTCGTACAAAGTATCCGGCGGTTTGCACGGGGTAGGCGTCAGCTGCGTGAACGCCTTAAGCTCCAAGATGCATGTATCCGTATTCCGGGAAGGGAAGATATTCGAACAGGAATACCGCATTGGTGTGCCCCAATACGCCGTACGGGAAATCGGCTCTACCAAAAAACGCGGAACCACGGTGCACTTCTGGCCCGATGAGACCATCTTCATCACCACTGATTACAATAAAGACATTTTGGAAAGCCGCCTGCGTGAGCTGAGCTTTCTGAACAAGGGGCTGCGGATCACCCTGAACGATCTGCGGGAAAAAGATGAGGACGGCGGACTCACCTATTCAAAAACCTTTTACAGCGAAGGCGGTATCATTGAGTTTGTAGAAATGCTGGATACCAATGCCGGCCGGCAGTCGCTTTTGCCCAAGCCCCTGTATGTGGAAGGCCGGGACGAAAAAGCCAATGTAGCGGTAGAAGTGGCCATGACCTACAACACCAGCTATAACGAACATATTTATTCCTACGTCAACAACATCAACACCATTGAAGGCGGCACCCACGTTGCCGGCTTCCGCCGGTCATTGACCCGTGTGTTTAAAAGCTATGGCGATAAGAACGGCATGTTTGAAAAAGCCAAGGTTTCCATTGAGGGTGACGACTTCCGTGAGGGATTGAGCGCCATCATTTCGGTAAAAGTACCCGAGCCGCAGTTTGAAGGGCAAACCAAAACCAAGCTGGGGAACAACGAGGTTATGGGCATTGTGGACACCACGGTATCCAAAGTGCTGGAAGCCTATTTGGAAGAAAATCCCCGGGAGGCCAAAAACATTATTCAAAAAGTAATTCTGGCCGCCCAGGCCCGGGCTGCCGCCAAGAAAGCCCGGGAAATGGTGCAGCGCAAATCGGTGCTGAGCGGAGGGGGCCTGCCCGGTAAACTGGCCGATTGCTCGGAACGTGATCCGGAAAAATGCGAACTCTACCTGGTGGAAGGTGACTCGGCCGGTGGTACCGCCAAACAAGGCCGCGACCGGAGCTTTCAGGCCATCCTTCCCTTGCGGGGTAAGATCCTGAACGTGGAAAAAGCCATGGAGCATAAGATCTACGAAAACGAGGAGATCCGCAACATGTACACAGCACTGGGGGTAACCGTGGGCACCCCCGACGATCCCAAAGCACTGAACCTGGCAAAACTGCGTTACCATAAGCTCATCATCATGACCGATGCCGATGTGGACGGAAGCCACATTGCCACGCTGATCCTGACCTTTGTTTATCGTTACATGAAAGAAATGGTGGAACAGGGCTATGTTTACCTGGCCCAGCCGCCCCTGTACCTGGTTAAAAAAGGCAAGGAGCAGGCCTATGCGTATAACGAAGAGCAGCGCAAAGCGCTGGTGGAGCGCCTGGGCGGCGGAAACGAAGGCAGCGTAAACATTCAGCGCTACAAGGGTTTGGGTGAAATGAACGCCGAGCAACTGTGGGAAACCACCATGAACCCGGCAACAAGAACCTTAAAAAGGGTAACCATTGAAAGCGCCGCGGAAGCGGATCGGATCTTCAGCATGCTGATGGGTGACGAAGTAGCACCGCGCAGGGAGTTTATCGAGAGCCATGCCAAATATGCCCGCATTGACGTGTAAGCACCATCCACGCATTGAACTATATAGGCCCGGAGCATGCTCCGGGCTTTTTTGTGTCGTTGATCTTAAACGAAAGCAGCTTTTCGCACCGAAAAGCAGGCTGCAAATCGAAATTTTCCAAGTGCTTTTTTACGATTTTTTCAGATCCTGTCTTTGAAAGAAACGAAAGCCCTAATTTCATTCCCTTCATCACAACGTGCTTATGAAACCAATCTTTCTGTGCCTCTTTGTCTTCCTGTTCTTTGCCGGGCATACGCAAAAACTGTTGAAAGGTGTGGTGTTGGATGCCGAAATGAACACAGCGGTATCCGGTGCCAGCGTTTTTTTCAACAATACATCCATGGGTACCACGGCCAACACCGAAGGCCAATTTCAACTGTACCTGCCTGCGGGGAAATACGACCTCATTGTCTCTTCCATTGGCTACGAAACGCATAACCAAACGATCATTCCAGGCGAGGCAGCTGATTTTCTGACCATCAAACTCAAGTTAAAAGCCCCGGAGCTTGAAACCGTGGTCATCGAACCTTACGAAAAGAACGGCTGGGAGAAGTGGGGCCAGTTTTTTCTGGAAAACTTTATCGGCACATCGGCCTATGCCCGGGATTGTGAAATCAAAAATACCGGTGCCCTACGATTCCGGAACTCAAAAAAGACAAACGAGTTAACCGCCTTTGCGCTGGAACCGCTGATCATCGAAAACAAGGCACTGGGTTACACGATCCGATACCAACTAGAGAGTTTTAGTTATAATTTTTCAACGCACTATCTTCTTTGTCTTGGCTATCCGTTTTTCGAACCGATGAAGGGAGGCCGGGCCAGGCAAAAAAGATGGGAGCAAAAGCGCCGCGAGGTTTATTTTGGCTCCATCATGCATTTTATGCGCAGCGTTTACCGCAACCAGCTGACAGAAGAAGGCTTTGAAGTAAGGGCCTTGAAAAAAATTGAAAATGCCGAAAAGAAAAGAGTAAAAGAAGCCCGCCAAAACAACATGAAAAAAACACCGATGCCCGATGGAAGAATCATGCTGAGCGAAATAAACAAGGACAGTGCCGCTTATTACAACAAAATAATGCAGCAGCCAGACTCCTATGATATGGCCGAAAAAAACCCATTGCCCGGCGACAACATTGCTTATGCAGTGGACAGCACTACGGCGGGTTTGGCCTTCAACAATTATTTGCTGATTATTTATACCAAGGGCATGGCGCCGCCCGAGTACCGGCAACGGTTTCCCAAAAACAGCACAGGCATGATGAGCCAGGTCACCCTGACCCATCAGCGGCCCGTGGAGATACAGGCCAATGGAAGCTATTACAATCCCACAGACCTGATAAGTTTGGGCTATTGGGCCTGGTCCGAAAAAATCGCCACGATGCTGCCCTTTGATTTTAGCACCAAAAAATGATTTATTGATTCCCTGGCCGTATTGTAAGAACGATCGTCGGCATAAAAAAGCCCGGAAATCATCCGGGCTTTTTATATCCATCAAGAACGTTTAGTAAACAAACACTGTTTTGGTCGAGAATAAAAAGTTACCCGTTTGAACCGACTTGAAGTTCTTAATTACTTCGGTTGGATAACCCTCCGCATCGTATTTATACACCATACTGTACGGTTCTGTTAAAGGAAAACTGTTGGAGTATTCTTTACGCTGAACGGTCAGGTTGTTTTTTGAGCTGTGTGAAAGGAACAGGTCGGGCCAGTTCATGTGGATATAAGGATTGATATTGGCATCGTAATCATACCGGCCCAGTTCAGAGCTGTGGTTTGAGGTTACAGCAGCCGATGTAAGAATATTGCCCTTATCAAACTTTACTGTGTATTGCATGGTTATGTTTTTATGTGAGTAGGAATAATCAATCTTTCTTTCCTGAAGGGAGGGGAAATACGCAACCACTCCCGTCGTCACCACGCCACTCTCCTTTTGGCTGATACCCGCCACTTTTCCCTGCACATTGTAGGTAAAACTGGTTTCGCTTAGGGCTTGATTGGTGGACGGCTCGACCCTTTTAATTTTTGCCAGTCTGTCTCCACTGTACTCAAAGCGGTCGGTCATGGCAAAATAGTTTGTGTTGTTTTCCTTTTTCTGCCAGTAATCAATCTTTAATAAACGACCCAGGTGATCGTAGAAATAATCGGTTTTGGTATCCGCAATATCCTGGCCGTTCACTTGCTTATAGGTACGCTCCGACGTTAGTTTTTTAGCAGCCTTGCTTCCGCCTAAAATATAAACGGTGGAAAGATCCAGGTCTTTTTTCTCCAATGTTATTTCATCAGTAGTCCCCCATTTTGATACCGCGAACTTGAATCTAACACCTGCTTTTAACAGCTGTACTTCGTTTGTACCGGCGGCCAAAGAAATATAATTCGTGGTCATTTCACCCTTATCATTCCAGGTACTAATCGTTAACGCTGCCGGAAGGCTGTCGTACACCACATCGCCAATTTTCATGATCGCTTTGATCTTTACTTTCATATACGGATTGGCGTCCTCCTGCCCGTGATCAAATGCGCCGGATGGATAGCCGTATTGCTGCGGAGTTTCGCCGGGCTGCACTTTTAGCACGTCAACGGCAACATCTTTCATGGTATTTTCTACTACCGAAAAATCGATGCTCAGTGGTTTTTGTACGGCGGCCGCTTTTACCGAACCGGCAACAGGCGCTGCAAAATGCGTTTGCACACTGCCGTATTCCATGCGAAAGGAAGTCAGCTTATAATCACCGGCGGGTAATTCCAGTGTGGCGGTTTGCACTGGCGCTGAAAGGTTCAGGACCAATAACTGGTCTTGTGCCACTAATTCGCCATTGGCCTTTGAAATGCTCACCACGGCTCTCAGGTTGCTGCTGTGGTACGGCTGGCCCAAAAGATCCATTGAGGGCAAAAAACGAAGGCTGCCTTTTTTCACCGGCTGTGGCGTATTGGGTTGATCGCCGCCACCGGGTTTTTGCGGACCGGTTGGTCTTGGAATATCCGGTTTGGTACAGGCCGAAAAAATGAATACTAAAAGAACTAAAAGTCTGGTTGTTTTGGTTAATCCGCTTCGCATTGTTTGAGGTTTTAAGGTTTTTATTTTTTGATCCGATTTATAACAATACCCCGGGCGGAGGGCAAAGCGTTGGGTAAAAAATTTCCGTTTAACAAAACTTTTAAGCCTTGTAGCAAAATCAATGATGGGCGGCAGGCAATCTGTTTCAACGGGAAGGCGATCCCGCTGTCCTTCGGTCCAAATGCAAAAAATTGAAAAGGGTTGGGTTCATCTTTCGATTAATTTTATCCCAACACATGCAATATGAGCTATACACCTAATGCTGACAGATACAACGGTATGCAGTACCGCCGTTGCGGCAGAAGCGGTTTAAAGCTGCCGGCTCTTTCGCTGGGCCTGTGGCACAACTTCGGCGAG
>JAEVYV010000369.1 GCA_023392575.1 Bacteroidota bacterium
GGTATCTTCTACTTCAATCGAATTGGGGCCAAAGGTATGGCCAATATAATCGGGAGAAGAAAAGCTCACCGCCAGAAAGTCGGTCACCCCTCTTTTGCCCAGTTGCTCTGCCGCCAGGGCAGCCTTGGCCATTTCAAACGTATAGGTATTGCCAAAAGGCGTGGTTCTGAAGCTTTCGTATTTATTGGCGGTAATGCCGGCCGTTAAATGCGGGAAGGTAAAATCTTCTGTGCCCAGCTTTCCTTCGTAGGAATTGCTGTCGGCCGTGCTTTGCTTGTAGGTTTCAATGGGGAACAGCGTATTCCAGTTTTGGCTCATATACTGATCCGGCAGTTTGCGCTCATTGAACTTTTTTACCCAAGCGGGCAGGTCCTGCATGTAAAAGGTGCTGGTGATCCACCCGCCCGATGCATTGTCGAACCAATAAGCGGCATTGGCCGTATGGCCTCCGGGTAAAATCGCCCCGCGGTCTTTTAAAGCAATGGCAATGGTTTTACTGTTAAAGTTGGTCGCCAGCCTTAATTCGTCGGCCACGCTGTTGCCCCACATGTTTTTGGGCGACATCTTGCCGGCCACCGAATGACTGCCCACCGTTAGCACACTGCTGTCATCGGTGCAGTATACGGTTTTGTTTTGCGCTTTATCGTACCAGGTATTGCCCATAATGCCATGCAGGGCCGGAACGCTGCCGGTGTACACGCAGGTATGTCCCGGAGCGGTATGCGTGGGCAGATACGGAATAAACGTGTTCTCGCAACTAAACCCTTCCCGCAACAAGCGTTTGAAGCCATCATTGGTGTAGCGATCGTAGTAGCGGTAGAGATAATCCCAACGCATTTGATCGACAACCATACCCACTACCAGTTTGGGACGACTTACATTTTGTGCCTGTGCTGAAATAACGACCAATAAAAAAAGAAAACCAGTTAACCGCTTCATTTAAAATATTTTAAAGGGCCAAATTTACTTGCTGAACGGCGAACTCTGGGGCAGGCAGCGTTAATTTAAGTGAATATCTTTATTAACGAAAGGCAAACGTCAAAACCAAAAGAGGCTTATGGGTTGAACCGCCTTTTGAATTTCATCGTCATGAACAAAGCAGGCATCATCTTTCTTCTCTTGTCGCTTCCCGCCAAAGCGCAAAAAAATATGGATGGATTGATCCGGGCGGAAAAAAATTTTGCTGCCCATTCGGTAGCCCACAATACCAAAGATGCTTTTTTAAAGTTTTTGGACAGCACAGGAATTGTTTTTGAACAAGGCCAGCCCGTAAACGGAATGGAGGCATGGAACAAAAAAGAAAAAAGCCCCGGCATTTTAAACTGGCACCCGCAGTTTGCAGAAATCGCCGGCTCCAACGACTTTGGATATACCACCGGCCCCTGGACCTTTCAGCCCCAAACACCAGCAGACAGCGTGGTGGCGAGGGGACTCTACACAACGGTTTGGCATCTAGATGCCGATGGCGACTGGAAATTTCTGGTTGACCTGGGCGTTAGCAACCTGCCGGCAACCGATTCGTCGGAAGTGCACATACTCACGGTCGAAAAATTCCCCACCGGTTCGGCCGACTCAGCCGCCCTGCTCAACACAGAAGAAAAATTCATCACCGCCTTTCAAAAAAACAAAGCAGATGCATACCGCGACTATTTATCGCGGCAAAGCATTTTAAACAGAAACCGCTCTTTGCCGGCCGCAGCAGCCCCGGAACAGACAGGATTAATCGAAGCCACGCCCCAGGAACTGAACTTTACCATGAAAGGTTTTCGCATGGCCCGCAGCGGCGACCTGGGCTGTGTGTATGGAACCACCCTGCTGGGCAACACAACAGAAAACTACCTGCGCATCTGGCGGAGGGAAAAACAAGGCTGGAAGATCGCCGTGGAAGTCCTGCGGTTTTAACAAGCACAAGAAAACATACGTAGGAACAATACTTTTGAGTGGCTCGGAGTCTTCCTTTTTCAGGCTTGGCCCGGATGAGCGCCGGAACTTTAAGCCCTGCCCAAACCCCGATTCGCCATGAATTGCTTATTTTTGCGCCGGTCAAAAAAGCTGAATAGGCTTACCGTACGCACAAGAGTGCGGTCCGCCAGTTGTCGGTCACAACGCAACGATGGCGAACGAGTGAGCCGGCGGCTGGTTTTATAAAATAGTAACCCTTCGAAATCGTACGCTACCAAAACAGGCTTGAATGGCCGGTCTAAAAAACTTAAAACGTAGAACATAAAACCTTAAACTCTCTATGGCAGATCTTTTTGAACGTCTCGTGAAAAACTATGGTCCTATTGGACAGCACCGCGAAAGAGCCCACGGCTACTTTGCCTTTCCCAAACTGGAAGGAGAAATCGGAAGCCGCATGAAGTTTCGTGGCAAAGATGTAATTGTATGGAGCCTCAATAATTATTTGGGATTGGCCAACCACCCCGAGGTGCGCAAAGCCGATGCCGATGCCGCCGCGCAATACGGACTGGCTTCGCCAATGGGGGCCCGGATGATGAGCGGTAACACCAATTTTCATGAGCAATTGGAAAAAGAACTGGCCGAGTTTGAGGGCAAGGAAGATGCCTGTCTGCTGAACTATGGCTACCAGGGAATGGTGAGCATTATTGACGTATTGTGCAGCCGTCACGATGTATTGTGTACGATGCCGAAAGCCATGCCTGTATTATTGACGGCGTGCGCCTGCACCCCGGCCACCGCTATGTGTTCAAGCACAACGCCCTGGAAGATTTTGAAAAACAAATGCAGCGGGCCACTGCTTTGATTGAAAAACAAAACGCCGGTGGTATTTTGGTTATTACCGAAGGGGTGTTTGGCATGGCCGGCGATCAGGGCAAGCTGAAAGAAATTGCTGCGCTGAAAGACAAATACCAGTTCCGTTTGCTGGTAGATGATGCCCATGGCTTTGGTACGCTGGGCAAAACCGGCGCCGGCGCCGGCGAAGAACAAGGCGTGCAGGATCAAATTGATCTGTATTTTTCTACGTTCGCCAAATCCATGGCATCCATTGGCGCTTTTGTGGCCGGCGACAGAGAGATCATTGATTACATCCGCTACAACATCCGCAGCCAGATCTTTGCCAAAAGCCTGCCCATGCCCCTAACGCTGGGTAATTTAAAACGCCTGGAGTTGCTGCGCACCAAGCCCGAGTTGAAAGACAAGTTGTGGGAGAATGCGCTGAAGCTGCAAAAAGGTTTAAAAGAAAGAGGCTTTGATATTGGCAACACCGACACACCGGTAACACCTGTGTACATGAAGGGCGGCGTGGAAGAAGCAACGGCCATGGTGATGGACCTGCGTGAGAAATATGGCGTATTTGCCTCGGTGGTGGTGTACCCGGTTATTCCAAAAGGACACATCATTTACCGCCTGATTCCAACCG
>JAEVYV010000378.1 GCA_023392575.1 Bacteroidota bacterium
ATCGTACACCGCTTCGAGTTGCTCGGCAAACAGTTTTAACTGGCCATCGGTTTTGGCAAGATTGGCCAGGTAAGCCACGCTTTTTTTATTGTTGTAGCGAATGGGATAAATATGCACCGGAATGTAATCCTGGCCGTTGTTTTTGGCATAGGCTGCCAATATATAAAGCTCATCGATCTGTTTATCGGTTACCGGAATGCAGCCAACGGTTACGCAACTGCCGTGAATGTAAATATCGCCGCCGGGGTTCAGCGAATCGCTCAGTATTTTATCCGAAGGATTGGGATAGTTCAAGCCCAGGGAAAGATAATAGCTGCTGTTTGGGTTAAACTCGTTGATATAATAAAAGCCTTCCGGAACCTGGTAGTCGCCCTGCATACGCTTTGGTCCCAGGGTGCCGGCCAGGGCACACACTTTATAGGTTTTAAAAAGTTTGAACGCCTCTTTTCGGCTATTGCGCACCCACACTTCCAGTTCTCCATCGTATTTGAACGAACGGATGTACAGGTATTTGGCCGGCCAGCTAAGTCCTTTGGCCGAAAACTGTTTTTGCAGGGTATCTTCCTTGCGTTTCAAGGCATCGCCCGGGCGACTGAACCCTTTTTGATAATCAATAAAACTGGCAAAAGTTCCCTGGGAAAACCCGGTCAGTGTTACACATACAAAAACAATTAAGGCGAAGAGGCTTTTCATTGAACGATCACTTTAAAATGTAGGCAAGTTCTGATTATAAATGTAAAGAAAACCAAAAAACCGCACAAGTTTCGTCCTTATGGCATTGGCGGCCGATAAGCGGGCCGGATTGCCCTCCGGCCCGCTTATTCCCATCTTAATTTATTGGTCAGTGCTTACAGGTTTCCCCTTTCGGCCTGCTCCCGTTCAATGGCTTCAAACAAAGCTTTGAAATTGCCTTTACCAAAACTTTTGGCTCCCTTTCTTTGAATGATCTCAAAAAACAGTGTGGGCCGGTCCTGCACTGGCTTGGAGAACAGTTGCAGTAAATACCCTTCATTATCCCTGTCCACCAGAATGCCTAATTCTTTTAAAGGCTCCAGATCTTCGTCTATTTGCCCTACCCGGTCCAACAGGTCATCATAATAGGTGGAGGGAACTTTCAAAAACTCCACACCGCGGCTCATAAGTTCGCGAACCGTCTTTACAATATCGGCGGTTGCCAGGGCCACGTGCTGCACCCCTTCGCCGTTATAAAACTCCAGGTACTCCTCTACCTGCGATTTTTTCTTTCCCTCGGCCGGTTCGTTGATGGGGAATTTGACAAAACCGTTGCCGTTACTCATCACCTTGCTCATTAAGGCCGAATATTCGGTAGAAATATCCTCATCGTCAAAAGACAGGATGTTTTTAAAGCCCATCACCTCTTCGTAAAACTTTACCCAGGGATTCATCTGGTTCCAGCCCACATTACCCACACAGTGGTCTACATACAAAAGACCGGTATCGGTCGGCGCAAAATGCGGATTGCTCCAGGCTCTGAAGCCCGGCATAAAAGCGCCTGTGTAGTTTTTTCGCTCCACAAACAAGTGCACGGTATCGCCGTAGGTATGAATGCCGCTTAAAACCACCTCTCCTTCGCCGTCCTGCAAGCGTGCGGGCTCCATGTAGCTTTTGCCGCCCCGTTTGGTGGTTTGCTCCCAGGCATCGGTGGCATCGTCCACCCGAAGGGCCAGGAACTTCACACCATCGCCGTGCTTATAAATATGATCGGCAATGTCGTTTTCGCTGCGCAGCGGAGTGGTCAGCACAAAAGTGAGTTTGTTCTGCCGAACCACGTAGCTGGCCTTGTTACGTATACCGGTTTCGGGACCGGCATAGGCAATGGCCTGAAAACCAAAAGCACTCATATAATAATGAGCAGCCTGCTTGGCGTTGCCTACATAAAACTCCACATAATCGGTTCCCTGGAGCGGAAGAAAATCGGTTTGGGGGAATTCGGTTGTTGTTTGCTTTTTTATTGCTGCAGTTGCCATAATACATTAAGATTAAAAGTGAAGAAATATACTGTCCAAATCAAATCAGAAAAGCCTGATCAGCGACTGCTCAGCATAGCCAGTGTTTCCATCAACAGGGGGAAGTTGATGCGCTTGTCTGCAAATAACTTTTGTGGATAGTCGGGACGCATGGCAGGCAAATTTAAAAAGAAAAAAACGTTTCTGGCCAAGCTCCGGTCAGGGCAATGATTATGAGAAGGCAAACGTGAGACAAGACAAAGGCAGCGGCTGCTTTTCCTTCCGTGATCTTGCTGCTGTTTGTCTTTGAATTCCCTATGGTTTGCTGGTCAAGAAAACCTGCTTTAAAAAACTGCCCGTGACATTGGCAGTTTTGATGGAAACAAGATGAAAATCATTTTGGTAAAAGATCTGATCCGTAAATACGACGGACAATGCCCTGGAAAACGAAAATCATTATTTAGAATCCAAAAGGATAGGTTTCGGGCATCTTTTCGTCATGTGGCTTCAGGTGCAAGGGATGCAGGGCTTTGGTTTGGTCCAAAAACACAAAAGCATCGTAGCGCATCGGTAAAACCGAAGGCACATAATTTCCCCGCCGTTCATTTGCCGGATCGTATACCACGCCAATGGCCCGGTGCCGGATTGCCGTTTCGTATTTTCTTTGAATGTCTTCGGTATTAAAAAGCAGGTAGCGGTCTTTGCTGCTTTCTTCGTGCAATAGTTGTTCAATGCTGCCCGTTCTTGCTTCCGGCACTTCCATCTCCTCCATCAGGGCGCCCCATTCCTCACCGGCGATTACGGTTCCTTTATACGACCCAAAACCAACCAGGTACACCTTGTTTGCACCGTACTGTTCTCTGGCCAACTGGCCGATGTTGACCATGCCAGCCCGTTTCATGTCGGTAGCCCGTGCATCGCCAATATGGGTATTGTGTTCCCACACAATGGCCCTGGCCTGCGGCCCGTGAAACTTCATCAACCGGTCCAGGGTTTCCATCATATGTGTATCCCTTACGTTCCAGCTTTCGTTGTCAAAGCCCATCATGGCCCGGTAATAGTTTTCGGCATTGTAAGCAATCAGGGCGTTTTGTTCGGTGTTGAACCCGGCCTCCCGGTCGCCATCCAAAAACTGGGCTTTCATTCGTACTTCTTTCAACAAAGCCACTACCTGATCCCGGCAGGAATGTTCGGTTAGGGCATAAGGGCCATAAAGCTGCTGGTTTTCTGCAAAAGGCTCAAAACATTGGATGGCTTTTTTTACCACCAAAGCGGTTGGCGGATCTTCCTTCTCCAGGTAACTCATCATCTCCCGCATCGAGTCCCAAAGACTATAAACATCCAGACCGTAAAAGCCTATTTTTTTATCAACGGCCAGGCTTTTATTATACTCCCGCAACCACTCGGCCAGCGCCGCCACCTCCCAATTAGCCCACATCCAGGTGGGCCAGCGGTTGAAATTTTTTAGTACGGTACGAATGTCGTCGCCGGCATCCCTGTACCCCTTTACAAAACGGTTGATGCGGTAACAGTCGGGCCAATCGCCTTCCACGGCAATAAAACGGAAGCCTTTTTCCTGGATCAATCTTTTGGAGATGGCGGTGCGCCAGGTATAGAATTCATGGGTGCCGTGAGAAGCCTCGCCCAGCATGACCACGGCGGCCTCTCCAATATCATCCAGTAAAGCATCAAGATCTTTTGAAGAATACAGCGCATGCATAACTACAGCTTTCTAAAAAATGCACAACTCTTGCGCCAAATGTCGAAACCCGGATTTTCAGGATCAAGAAATTAGCAGGAATGGGTTTTCCGCAAAGGCGCTAAGATTTTGAAAAACGCTGTGCCTACCTGGCGTTTTTGCGTGCCATTGCCTGCACCTGGATCAGCGTGACCTTCCAAATCCGCATGGAGCCAAAAAATCCTCCTAATCATGGTTCAGACATTTTATCTTCGCCGCATGTTAAAAGTTGGCATCTTAGGCGGCGGACAGTTAGGAAGAATGTTATTGCAAGCAGCCGCTAATTACCAGGTAGAAACCCATGTTCTGGAAAACGACGATGATTGCCCGGCCGCTCATTTGTGCCGTTATTTTGTAAAAGGAAACATCCGCAATTTTGATGATGTGTACCGGTTTGGTAAAAACCTCGATGCCTTAACCATTGAAATTGAGAATGTCAATCTTGAAGCCCTGGAAAAACTGGAGCAGGAAGGCGTAAAAATTTATCCCCGGCCTTCGGTGCTGCGCATCATCAAAAACAAAGTGCACCAAAAACAGTATTACGCCGAATACCAGATTCCCACGGCTGATTTTGCCATCATCCAATCCAAAGAAGAAATTGACCAGTGGCCCCATTTGCTGCCGGCTGTGCAAAAACTGGCCGAAGGCGGCTACGACGGACGGGGTGTACAGGTCATTGAATCCCTGTCGCATAAAGACTCGGGCTTTGACGAACACAGTGTGCTGGAAAAAAAGGTCCAGATCAAAAAGGAAATTGCCCAGATCATTGCCATTGAC
>JAEVYV010000018.1 GCA_023392575.1 Bacteroidota bacterium
GTTTGATATGGAAAAATACCACCCCGCCTGTTTTAAAAAATTCAAGGAATTCAAGAACGGGTTTTTGTATCAGATGATCAAGGGCAATATTGAACGGGGCATAGCTGAAGGTCTTTACCGCGAGGAAATAGACGTGGACATCCTGGCCCGGTACCGCATTCACAGCATCATGCTTTCGTTCAACCCCGAGGTTTTTCCCGGCAGCCGCACCCACCTGGTGGACATAGAACAGCAGTTGCTGGAGGTTTTTCTCAATGGCATTGCCACTCCAAAGGGACAAAAGCTGATTCAAAAATATAAAAATCAACGAACCAAAAAGTAAACAGATGAGAAACAAGGTGCTTTTCAGTGGACTGTTTTTGTTGCTGGCAGGATGGGGTCAGGCACAACAAAGGCTTGAGCTTACCGTAAAGGAAGCCGTGGATCTGGCTTATAAAAATGTGATGGAATTAAAGAACGCAGAAATTGACTACCAGATACAGGTGGCCAAAAACCGCGAAATTTTGGGGCAGGCCTACCCGCAGCTCACGGGCAATGCCGGCGCCAATCACTATTTAAAAGTTCCGAAGTTTTTGTTTCCGGATGCCACCACCACGGCGGTCTATTCGATTTTAAAAAGCGAAGGTGTGAGCGGCAATAACGGACCTATCACGTCCATTCCGCAACCACAAATGGCGGAGGTGAGTTTTCAACAACCCTGGAACCTGACGGCTGGTCTCACCCTGACCCAGTTGCTTTTTCAGCCCGATGTGTTTGTGGGGCTGCAGGCAAGGCAAACCGCACTGGATTATTCCCAGGCCTTGGTGGAGCAAGCCAGGGAAAAGATAAAGGACTCGGCCTATAAAAGATACTACGCCATCCTCATTGCCGAAAAGCAATTGCATTTTATTGACGAAAGCCTGAAGCGCCTGCAAAAACTGTATCACGATGATTCCATCATGTACCAAAACGGGTTTGCCGAAAAGCTGGATCTGGACAAGGTGCAGGTCCAGATCAACAACGTAAACAATACCCGAAGCGTGGTGGCCAACGCCGTGGACATCGGCTATGCCGCCTTGAAATTTGCCATTGGCGTTTCGCAAAACGATGTGGTTGTGCTGAAAGACGACCTGACCACCGCTTCGGTAAAGGACGATGTTTTAACCGAAGGATTTCAATACGAGGACCGGGCTGAAATTAGAACGCTCAACCAGTTGCATAAGCTGCAAAACCTGGATGTCAAAAGATACCGGCTGGGGTACATTCCCACCGTGGCCGCGCAGGCCAACTATACCGCAAACGGAATGGGCCAAAAGTTTTTTACCTCTGGCCAAACGTTTTGGTTTAACAGCGCTTTTGTCGGGCTGAATGTGAACGTTCCGCTTTTCGATGGGCTGCAGCGGCGCAACCGGGTGGTGCAATCCAAGCTGAATGTGCAAAAACTGGAAAACACCATTGTTAATGCAAAGCAGGCGATTGACCTGGAGCAAAAAATAACCTACAGCAGTTTAAAAACGGCCCTGGTGAATTTGGACCTGCAGGAACGGAACATGCAACTGGCCGAAAAAGTGTACAACGCCACCAAGCTGAAATTTGAACAGGGCTTGGGCAGCAGCTTTGAAGTGCTGCAGGCCGATGCCGACGTGCAGCAGGCCCAGGCCAGTTATTTCAATGCCTTATACAATGCCATTGTGGCCAAGATAAGCTATCAATATTCTTTGGGTAAACTCCAATAAGGAACCAACACACTCACCATAATAAAATGTATTTCATGAAAAGCAACCTGATCGCACTGTTCGCCATAGCCGTTCTGGCTGCCTCCTGCGGCAATACAAAAAAGGATGCGCAAGGAACGCTGAACGATAAAAAAGCCGAATTGCAAAAATTAAAGGCCGATCAAAAAAAACTCAACGAGCAAATTGACAAACTGGAAGCCGATATCAAAAAGGCCGATCCCACGGCTGTGGCCACCACAGCCAAACTGGTTGCGGTCATGCCCTTGGCGCCCCAGGACTTTGCGCACTACATTGACCTGCAGGGCCGGGTGGATGCCCAAAACATTTCCTATGTGGCTCCGCCAAATGGCCAAGGCGGGATTGTGAAAGCTCTGTATGTGACCCAGGGGCAAGCCGTAAAAAAAGACCAGGTGCTGGCCCGTTTGGATGATCAGTTGATCCGCCAACAGATCGAACCCTTAAAAGTTCAGCTGGCCACGGCAGAAGACACCTACAACCGGACAAAAAATTTATTCGACCAGGGCATAGGCACCTACCAGAGTGTACTGAATGCCAAAACCCAAATGGAAAGCCTGCAAAAGCAAATCGGCATCATCCAGCGCCAGGCCGCATTGATGACGGTGACGGCCCCTTCTTCGGGTGTGGCGGACATCGTCAACGTGCGGGTGGGGGAAGCTTTTGTAGGCGCCACCGCCGCCGGCCCGCAGATCCGGATCGTCAATACCAGTGATTTGAAAATTGTGGCCAGCGTACCGGAAAATTACTTGGGCCGTGTGCAGGTGGGCAGCCGGCTTGAAGTGGTGTTGCCCGAGCAGAACAACCGCACCATTACGGCGGTGGTCAGCGTGGTGCAAAAAGTAATCGATCCCAACACCCGTTCGTTCAACATCGAAGCCCGCATTCCCGCAGATGCCAGTTTAAAACCCAACCAGATTGCCCAGATCAAGATCCTGGATTATAAGGCCGATGATGTGATTGCCGTTCCCCTGAATACGGTGCAGACCGATGAAAAAGGCAAGTACGTATATGTCATGGAAAAGAACGGCGAGAAAATGGTGGCCCGAAAAAAAGCTGTGACCATTGGCGAGTCTTATTCCCAGCTGATCGAAATAAAATCGGGCCTGGCAGTGGGCGACCAACTGGTTACCGAAGGCTACCAGAATTTGTACGAAGGACAGGTGATCACCACCAGCATGAAGTAGGTTGTGGCGATCAGCCATCGGCCTTCGGCTATCAGAAGAGTACTAAAGTGGTGGTTGATCCTGGTTTTAGATAACTGATAGCCGATTGCCGATGGCTGACAGCCGATAGCTGACCAGAATTACCAAACGTACAAGAGTGCGACGCAACAAACGACGAACAGAATTACACAAGCTGACTAAAAAATAATTTATGAAGGTACTAGAAGGACTTAGCGATAAGTTCAAAGAGTTTAAACCAACCAGTTGGGCGGTAGATAACAAAACGGTTATTTACATCATGGCCATCCTGATCTCTTTGTATGGCCTCACCAAGTTCAATACCATGCCCAAGGAGCAGTTTCCCGACATTGTCGTGCCCACCATTTCGGTGGTGACGGTACACGTGGGGAATTCACCAAAGGATATTGAAAACCTGGTGACCCGCCCCATTGAAAAACAAATCAAATCCATCACTGGGGCCAAGGTGAACAAAGTGAATTCGGTTTCGCAGCAGGACTTTTCCCTGATCACCGTGGAGTTTGAAACGGATGTGCCCACCGACATTGCCAAGCAAAAAGTAAAGGACGCGGTCGACAAGGCCAAAACCGATTTGCCCACCGATCTGACGGCGCAGCCCGATGTGCAGGAATTTAATTTCAGCGAGTTTCCCATCATGTATGTGAACATCAGCGGGGATTACGATCCGGTAAAGCTGAAACAGTTTGCCGACAAGCTGCAGGACCGCTTTGAAGAACTAAAGCAAATTACCCGGGCCGATATTGTGGGCGCCCCCGAACGGGAAATTCAGGTAAATGTGGATCCCTACCGCATGCAGGTGGCCAGGCTGTCCTTTACCGATATTGAAAATGCCATCAGCCGGGAGAACCGCGACATCAGCGGCGGCCAGATTGAAGTGGGCAATATGAAACGCACCCTGCGGGTGAAGGGGCAGTTTGTTACGGCCAACGACATGCAAAACATTGTGGTGAAGAACATCCAGGGCGCACCCATTTACCTGCGGGATGTGGCCCATGTCGTGGACACGGTTAAAGAAAAAGAAAGTTATGCCCGCCTGGACGGAAAGCCGGTCATCACCCTCAATATTGTGAAGCGTTCAGGGGAAAACCTGATCGATGCGGCCGATGGCGTAAAGGCAGTAGTGGCCGATATCAAAAAAAACGGCGAGCTGCCCCCCGACCTGCGGGTGGAGTTCACCGGCGACCAAAGCAAGCAAACCAAAACGTCCTTTCACGAACTGGTCAACACCATCATCATTGGATTCGTTTTGGTGTTGTTGATCCTGATGTTTTTCATGGGCGTCACCAATGCCTTTTTTGTGGCTTTGAGTGTGCCGCTCAGCGTGTTTGTGGCCTTTATGTTTTTGCCCCTGGGTGATTTTATTGTGGGCACCCCCATCACCCTGAACTTCATTGTGCTTTTTGCCTTGTTGTTTGGCCTGGGCATTATTGTGGACGATGCCATTGTGGTGATTGAAAACACCCACCGCATTTACAATAACGGCAAAGTGCCCATTGTGCGGTCGGCCAAGGAGGCGGCCGGTGAGGTGTGGATTCCGGTACTGGCCGGCACCCTGACCACGCTGGCGCCCTTCTTTCCCCTGTTGATGTGGAAGGGTTTGATCGGCAAGTTTATGATTTACCTGCCCACCATGCTGATTTTGACGCTGGCGGCCTCCCTGATCGTGGCCTTTATTTTCAACCCCGTGTTTGCCGTCAGCTTTATGAAGCCCGAGGGTAAGGAACACGAAATGCCCAAGCGGGAACTGTTCCGCAAATGGTGGTTTTGGGCAGCGCTTGGTTTTGGTGTGTTGTTCCATTTGGGCGGCTGGCATGGCTTTGCCAACTTCCTCATCTTTATGGCGCTGGTATCCATCCTGAACGTGTTTGTGCTCAGGGATGTGATCCATAGTTTTCAGCACCGGGTGCTGCCCTGGCTGATGAGCCATTACGAAAGTTTGCTAAGATGGGCCCTGCAGGGGAGAAGACCCGTAGCCCTGTTGGTGGCCTTGTTTATCCTGTTCCCCGTTGCCCTGGGCATGCTGATGCTGCGGGGCAATGGAAGCACCTTTTTCCCCAGCGGTGACCCGCATTTTATTTATGTGTATTTGAAAATGCCGGTAGGCACCGATATCGAACACACCGATTCGGTAACCCGTGTGCTGGAACAAAGGGTGTATAAGGTGCTGGAAAAAGAAAAGCCCGGCACCAAGGGTTCAATAGTGGAAAGCATCATTTCCAATGTGGCGGTCAGCGCCAATAACCCGCGGGATAATAACCGCAGCGTACAACCGAATTTGGGCAGGATACAGGTATCGTTCGTGGAGTTTGACAAACGCCAGGGCAAAAGCACCAAGCCTTACCTGGACGCCGTGCGCCAGGCCGTGCAGGGCATTCCCGGAGCCGAGATCACGGTGAACCAGGAAGACGCCGGCCCCCCCACCGATCCCCCGGTAAACGTGGAAGTGATTGGGGATAATTTCGAATCCATTGCCAGGGTTGCCTATGATTTGAAAAACTTTTTGGATACCAACCGGGTGGAAGGCATTGAGCACCTGAACATGGATGTGGATGTAAACAACCCGGAGATATCCATTACCGTGGATCGGGAAAAAGCCCTGATCGAAGGCATCAGCACCGGTCAGGTGGGAATGGAGATCCGCACCGCGGTTTTTGGCCGCGAAGTCAGCAAGCTCAAGGAAGGAGAGGACGAATACAAAATACAATTGCGGTACAACGACCTGATCCGAAACAACATTACAGACCTGATGAGCCGGCCAATCACGTTCCGTGATTTTAATACCATGGCCATCAAACAAATTCCCTTAAATGCCATTGCCAAGATTGATTATACCAATACCTCCGGCGGCATTCGCCGCAAGAACCTGAAGCGCACCATTCAGTTGCAGTCGAATGTGCTGGATGAAACGCAAACCGCTCAGATCAATGCTGATCTGGCGGTGAAGCTGGATGATTTCCGGTCGCGGTACAACATTCCGCCCGATGTAACGGTACGCCAAAGTGGGGTTAGCGAACAGCAGCAGGAAACCATGTCCTTCCTGGGCCAGTCGCTGATCTATGCCCTGCTGCTCATTTTTTTAATCCTGGTCATGCAGTTTAATTCCATGAGCAAGCCCTTCATTGTACTGACCGAGATCTTTTTCTCCATCATTGGGGTGCTGATTGGCTATGCGGTCACCGGAATGACCATTGCCACCATTATGCTGGGTGTAGGTATCGTGGGCCTGGCCGGTATTGTGGTGAAGAATGGGATTTTGCTCATTGAGTTCACCGATGAACTGCGCAGCCGGGGCCTGAGAACGCGGGAGGCCGCCATCCAGGCCGGAAAGATCCGCATCATTCCGGTGTTGCTGACCGCCCTGGCAACCATGCTTGGATTGTTTCCTTTGGCTGTGGGTCTGAACATTGATTTTGCCTCCCTGTTTAACCATCTGGATCCACGTCTTTTCTTTGGCGGCGACAGCGTGGTGTTCTGGGGGCCGCTGAGCTGGACCATTATTTTTGGACTCATCTTCGCCTTCTTTTTAACACTGGTGATGGTACCCAGTATGTATTTGATCTCCGAGCGGTTGCGCCGGCCCATGAGCAAGTTCTACGGAACCAAGTTTGTGGCCTTGTTGGGCTTTCTGGGGCCGCTCTTCTTCATCCTGGTGGGGGTGATGTATGCGGTAAGAAGATTGCAGGGAAAACCCGTATGGATGGGACAATTAAAACCAGCGCCTCCCCAAAATGTTTCATAATAGTTCGGCAATACATCAGGAAGGATAGAAATTTTCAGTTCGGTAGCGGCCCGTTTTGCGGGCCGCTTTTTTATTTTGGCTTCATTGTGGTAC
>JAEVYV010000051.1 GCA_023392575.1 Bacteroidota bacterium
CTTAAACCCACTTTCGGTGTCCAGTGAAAACGCCACGCCGCTGGCGCCCAAATCGCTGCGCACCATTTTTTGAATGCACACCGAAAGGCCCACGGCAAAATGATCGAACCGAAAGGTCTCCCGGTACGATACCGCCCTGTCGGTAAACAGCGAGGCAAAGCAATTGCGTACCGCGTCCATCAACGCGGCCGGTCCGCGAACGTTCAGGTAGGTTTCCTGCTGGCCGGCAAAAGAGGCATCGGGTAAATCTTCGGCGGTGGCGGAAGAACGCACAGCCACATCGGTGCTTTCCTGTCCATAGGTTTGGGAGAGGGTATAGTAGCCGTCAATGATCTGTTGCGAAAGCGCAGCGGGAAAACGTCCGTTGCGAATGGCGCTGCGGATTTGCAGCCCCGCCCTTCTGAGCGATTCCACGGAGCTGTAATCAATGGCTTTTACCAGTTCGCGGATCTTTTCTTCGAGGTGGTTGTGTTGAATGAATTCTTCATAAGCCTTTACGGTAATCACAAATCCGCCGGGGATGTTGACGCCCAGGCGGGTAAGGTTTTGGAGCATTTCTCCAAGGGAAGCGTTCTTGCCTCCGACCAGGTCAATATCCTTCATACCCACCTGGTTCAGTTGAACAATCATGGTTTGCATAGCAATCGTTTAAAAATGAAGGCTGCCGGTGAACAGCAAAAGATAACCTGGTGGCTTAGAAAGAAAGATGCAGGAATTAGCGGGGGTTGGCCGCAAGGGTCATCATGAGGTACACGTAGGCGGTACGCTCATCGTTAAAATATTTGGTAGGAAAATCGGGTCGCATGGTTGCTGCAAATTAGCGAAGATCTGTATTCATTGTTTTGTTTTTGTATGTAGTACACAACCCGTGACGCAGCTCATCTGCAAACCAGAAAGGGCCAAACGAACAAGCAGCAAAACGCAACAACAAACCGAACCGTTGTGGCTGCGGGGCTTAAAATTTTCTGGATGGTTGTTGCATCCCGGCTTTAAAGAATGGACTCGTTCTGCTGGTCGTTGCGTTCGGAAACGCCGGGCGGAAGGCCGGTGTTTTCCAGGCTATCGGGGTCGGGCTCGGCATCGGGACGGGAATGCACGGGCTGCGGGGCCGGTTTCTCATTAAAGGCGCTCCCCGTTTTGTGGGACCGATTGCCCTGTGGCTTTTCTTGTTTCTCGTTCGGATTGCTTTTCTCTCGTCTGGCCATAACGAATTGATTAAAGGATAACAAAAGAGAAGGAACAAGGCCTGTACCAGAAACTGCCTGTGCTGCGCGGAGGTTTATGCTTCACCAAAGTTAGCGCATTGCCTTTTCAAACTTATTCCGCCAACAATATCATTTTTCTTTTAGGTTTGCGCAAACGAACACCGTTATATATGACAGGATATTTTACCAATAAAGTAGTAGCGGTTACCGGCGGTACCGATGGAATAGGTAAGGCATTGGTTGATTTTTTACTTTCACAGGGCGCTAAAGTGGCCACTTGCGGCCGTCATCACGATAAATTGTACAGTCTGCAATCCGAGTATCCCTCTTATCCTTTGCACACCGTGGTGGCCGATGTGAGCAATGAAAATGATTGCCGTCATTTTATAGAATCCACGATAAAGGTTTTTGGAGGAATTGATGTGTTGATCAATAATGCCGGCATCTCCATGAGGGCTTTGCTGAAGGAAACCTCCATTGAGGTGATCCGGAAAGTAATGGAGATCAATTTTTTTGGAACGGTTTACTGCACCAAGTATGCGTTAAACTCCCTTATAGAAAGAAAGGGCACCATTGTCGGCGTTTCCTCCATTGCCGGCTATCGGGGCCTGCCGGGCCGCAGTGGTTACTCGGCCTCCAAATTTGCCTTGCAGGGCTGGCTGGAAGCCATTAGAACCGAGTTGATGGATGAAGGGGTACACGTGATGTGGGTTTGCCCGGGCTTTACAGCCTCCAACATCCGGAATGCGGCGTTAAACAAAGAAGGCGCTGCACAGGGCGAAACGCCACTGGACGAAAGCAAACTCATGACGGCCGAAGAATGTGCCCGCCATATTTTACACGCCGTGGAACACAAAAAACGAACCCTGGTGCTCACCTTCAACGGAAAAAGAACGGTTTTCATGAACAAGTTCTTCCCCGGCCTGGCGGACAAACTGGTAAAAAACTTTTTCTTCAAAAAAGGCAGACTGGTTAAATAAATAAAAAAATGAAAAATGTAACCTCTAAAACTGCTTCAAAGCAAACAAAACGATCAGATTGCATTTTTATCTGTAACCAATCCACATTCTACATTTTTCATTTTTAATTTTACATTTTTTCGTTTTCATGCCCTTAGTTACCCTCACATCTGATATTGGCGAGCAGGACTACCTGGTAGGTGCGGTGAAGGGCCGGCTATTGCGCATCAACCCCGAGTTCCGGATCATCGACATCACCCACAAGCTCTCTCCTTTTAATTATCCGCAGGCTGCCTATGTGTGCCGCAATGCCGTTAAGAATTTTCCGGAGTTCACCTACCACATTGTTTTGGTGAATCTGTTTGAGTCGAGGCCGGAGCAACTGCTTTTTGCCTTTCACAAGGACCAGTACATTATTTGCGCCGACAACGGGCTGCTGGGAATGATCCTGGAAGACAAACCGGAAATGGTGATCGGCGTGCCCCTGGAAAAAACAGCCATCAAGAACACACTGTATTGCATCGATGTTGCCGCCCGGGTCTTCACCCAGTTAATGAACGGCGAGCCCATTCAACACATCGGCATTCCGGATTCCACTTATTTAGAAAAACATCCCCTGCGGCCCACCACCGGTGAAAACTGGATTGAAGGGCAGATCATTTTTATTGACAACTTCGAGAACGTGATCGTCAACATCACCCAGGAGCAGTTTGAAGAGCAGCGCAAAGGCCGACGCTTTAAGATTGTATTTAAGCGGGACGAAGTGATCGAACGCATCAGCGGTTCCTACGCCGATGTGCCGCAGGGCGAAAAGCTGGTGCTTTTTAACAGTGCCGGCTATATGGAAATCGCCATCAACAAAGGCAATGCCGCCGGCTTGTTTGGCTTAAAGGGCTATAACGAAGGCAGCCAGCAAATGACGGGCATCATACAAAACCGTTTGTTCTATCAAACGGTAAGGGTATTTTTTGAATGATCATCCATGGACAGGTTGTAGTTTAAAGTTTATGGTTTGTAGTTCTTTAGATGATTATTCATTTCTGCATTCGTATAATTCCTTTTTTGTTTGTTGTTTTTTTGCTACCTGCTTTTTTATTACCATCATCGTCCTTTACGCTACGTCCGACTAGCAGCGCAACAGAAGCTCAATAGTATGAATGGAGCCCAAAACAAAACACTCTCAACAAAACCACAAACAATAACCTCTTTTAACCTTTTTCTTGTGGTTTTCCGTTTAATTTAGCTGCTTCCCTATTTTTGCACGTCCTGCATTTGGTTGTGCTGAATAGTAGGATATAAACAAAAGACCAACTCTACGTATGAAGTTTAGAAAAGTCAATAACATTACCGGCTGGGTAGTGTTTGCCATCGCCTCCCTCACCTATATCTTAACAGCAGAGAAATCAGGAAGCCTTTGGGATTGCGGTGAGTTTGTTTCGGCTTGTTACAAAGTACAAATGCCCCACCCGCCGGGTGCGCCTTTGTTTGTCTTGCTGGGCCGCTTCTTCATTATTTTATTTGGCGACAACCCGGCTACGGCTGCCAAAGCAGTGAACATTATGAACGCATTGGCCAGCGGCGCCACCATTTTATTTCTTTTCTGGACCGTTACGCATTTTGCCCGCAAACTGATGGTGGGTTTTCGCCAGGAGCCCAACGGCCCGCAGGTGTACACCATTATGGGCGCCGGCATTGTAGGCGCACTGGCTTATACCTTTACCGATTCGTTTTGGTACAGTGCTGTGGAAGGCGAGGTATATGCATTGTCTTCCCTGTTTACCGCCCTGGCCTTCTGGGCCGTGCTGAAATGGGAACGGGCCGATGATGCCGCCGGCAGCGACCGGACCTTGCGCAATAGAGCCGACCGGTGGATTGTTTTTCTGTTCTTCACTTTGGGTTTGTCTATCGGCATTCACCTGCTGGGATTATTGGTGATTCCGGCAGCGGTGATGATTTATTATTACAAGCGCTACAACTATACCCGCAACGGAGCCATCTGGGCTTTTTTGCTAAGCTGTATTATTGTAGGAGTTGTACAAGTGGTGGTTATTCAATGGACTGTACGACTGGCCGGCAAATTTGACATCTTCTTTGTCAACTCTTTTAACCTGCCGTTCTTTTCGGGTTTTATTTTCTTTTTTGTCTTAATCGCCTTTTTCATTTGGCTGGGACTGCGTTATGCCAACAGAAAAGGCTATTCGTTCCTGCGCCTGGGCTTGTGGTGTTTTTCCTTCATGATGCTAGGCTATTCAACCTACATCACCACCATGGAGCGTTCCAACGCCAACCCGTCCATTGACATGAACAATGTAGACAACCCCATGAACCTGGTATACTACTTGGGACGTGAACAATACGGATCGCAACCGATTTTATTTGGCCCGCATTTTCTGGCGCAGCCCATAGGCATTAAAGACGGGAAAATGCGCTATGCCAAAGACGACAGCACTAAAAAATATGTTGAAATTGGACGTGAACGGGAACCCGAGTATGAATCAAAAGATATCGAGATCTTTCCGCGGGTTTGGGACGGAAGCAACGAACAAGGCCATGCCGATTACTATATGTCCTGGCTGGCCCTTCCCGTGATTCCGGCCAAAACGCTCAGCATTGTTACCGGTGTGGGCGAAGGCATGATCCAAACGCAGGACCAAACGGGCAAACCCGACACCTACCAGGTTCCGGACAATTTTGCCCTAAGGGTGCAGCGGGGACAGGTGGTACAGGCAGGCACGCCCCTGGCGGTTAAAATCCCCACGTTTGCCGATAACCTAAACTGGTTTTTCACCTACCAGATGGGCTTTATGTACTGGCGTTATTTTATGTGGAACTTTGCCGGCCGCCAAAACGACGTACAGGGCGGGGGCAATATCCGCGATGGCAACTGGATCTCGGGCATTGCACTCCTGGACAATATGCGCCTGGGCGATCAATCCAAACTCCCCGACAGCATTAAATACAACAAGGCCAGCAACAAACTGTTTTTGATTCCCTTTTTGCTGGGAATTGTGGGTTGCGTGTTTCACTTTTTCAGGGACCGAAAAGACTGGGTGGTCACCTTCCTGCTTTTCTTCTTTACAGGCATAGCCATTGTTCTTTACCTGAACCAGCCCGGCAATCAGCCCCGCGAACGTGATTATGCTTATGCCGGTTCCTTCTATGCCTTTGCCATTTGGATTGGATTGGCCGTGGTGGCCTTTGCCAGAATGGCAAGGGAGGTGCAGGACAAAAAAACCTTCATGAACGTGCTTACCTACGGAGGCCTGACCACCTTTATCATTCTTCTTTTGAGTGATTTAAACCACATGAATGGTGGAGCGGTGGTTGCGTCTGTATTCAGTGCCGTTTTGTTTGCGGTCCTCACCGCAGGCATCACCTATATTGTTCGGGCAGCCGGCAAAACCAATTTAAAAACAGCCGCCCTGGCTGCTACGGTTTTCTGTTTGCCCGCGCCGCTGATCATGGCCTCGCAGGAATGGAACGACCATGACCGGAGCCAGAAAACGCTGGCCCCCGACCTGGCCAAAGATTATTTGAACAGCTGTCCGCCCAACGCCATCCTGTTCACTTTTGGGGATAACGATACCTACCCGTTGTGGTATGCCCAGGAGGTGGAAGGCGTTCGCCCGGACATCCGTATCTTAAATACCAGTTTGCTGGGTATTGACTGGTACGTAAACCAGTTGCGTTACAAGGTAAACCAAAGCGCTCCGATCGATGTGATCTGGTCGGCCGATCAGATCCGGGGCGTGCCTTATATTACGTTCCAACCCAGCGGCGATCAAAACCGGTATTACGACCTGTACGATGTGATGAAAAACGTGGTTGGCCGTCAAAGCCCGATTTCCAGCTTCCCGGTTAAGAAATTCACCGTTCCAGTTGATCCCGTTGCTGTGAAAGAAATGGGCATTGCCAACGCAGCCGATTCGGTTCCCAACCAGATCCAATTGGAAATTCCCGAAGGCAAAAGCTACCTGTCCCTGGATCAGCTCACCATGTTGAACATTGTGGCGGCCAACCAGTGGAAACGCCCCATTTGTTTTACCGCTCCGTACCAGGAAATTGGTTTTGGCCCCTACCTGCGCCAGGAAGGCATGGTGTTTCGCTTTGTACCGGTTCGCCAGCAGGGCCGTTCCATGGATGTGAACAAAACAGATAGCTTGTTAAAAAATGTGTTCCGTTTTGGCGGGGCCAGCAAACCAGGGGTTTATTTTGATGAAGAGAACCGCAGGCACCTGCTCACCATCCGCCAAACCTATGCAGTGGCGGCGGCCAACCTGGCCGATCAGGGACGCAGACAGGAAGCAGTGAATTTGCTGGAAAAAGCAGAAAACGGCATTCTCCCCGAAAACCTGCCCTATGCCATGGTCAGCCGCGGCCAGTCGCACAACCAAATATCCATGATCTACCTGGAAGCTGCTTATAAAGCCGGCCATACGGCACTGGCAGATAAGGTAAAGGCCGCTTTAAAGAAAGACCTGACCGAACAAAAGAATTACTATAATTATCTGAGGAACGAAAAGCCGGATTACTATCCTGCTTTTGAAGGCGATGATATGGAATGTGATCAGTACCTGAGGTACCTGGACAATATGGAGAAGATGTATCATCCCCAGGATACTATAGTGACCGAAAACCCCGTGCGGAAAGATTCCGCCGACTCTACCAGAAAATAACAAGGTCTTGTTAAACAAAAAACCCTCAGAAACGCTGAGGGTTTTTGTTTAACAGAGCATAGTGCTCAAACAATGCATAATTATTGTAGCTTGTAGGTGATATGAGAGGTTTCCATTTTTCGGGATATGATCCCAGTGAGCAAGGAAAGAGCAGGTTTGAACAATTACTGGACCTTTTCATGCAATTGCTCACCTATACCAGCGGAGATGTGGGCGAAGCCCTACAGTGGCTGAACCAATTGGATCGCCAGTACGAGCTAACCGATGAAGAATATGGCATGGGCGATTTTATTGAAGACCTGAAAGACAAGGGCTATATTACCGACGACGAAGGCAGATCGGAAATCCGCATCACCCCCAAAACCGAACAGGGCATCCGCAAGCGCAGCCTGGAAGAGAACTTTGGCAAGCTCAAAAAAACAAAAGCCGGCGATCACCAAACCTTCAAACCCGGTTTGGGCGACGAAGTTAGTCCCGAAACCAGACCTTTCCAGTTTGGCGACATGCTGGAGCAAATTGATTTTACCGAATCCATTCGCAACGCCCAGATCAACCACGGGCTGGATTCGTTTACCATGCTGGAAGACGACCTGGAGATCCGGGAAACAGATTACAAGTCGCAAACATCAACGGTGTTGATGATCGATATCTCCCACTCCATGATCCTGTATGGCGAGGACCGCATTACCCCGGCCAAAAAAGTAGCCATGGCTTTGAGTGAGCTGATCACCACCAAATACCCCAAGGACACCCTGGACATTGTGGTGTTTGGCAACGATGCCTGGCCCGTAGAAATAAAAGACCTTCCCTACTTGCAGGTAGGCCCTTATCATACCAACACCGTTGCCGGACTGGAACTGGCCATGGATATTTTGCGCAGGAGGAAAAATCCAAACAAGCAAATTTTCATGATCACCGACGGCAAGCCCACCTGC
Organism: Bacteroidota bacterium; assembly: GCA_023392575.1. Taxonomy (GTDB): domain Bacteria; phylum Bacteroidota; class Bacteroidia; order Chitinophagales; family Chitinophagaceae; genus Flavisolibacter. Next base: position 7,776 of record JAEVYV010000051.1, read on the forward strand.
TTAAAAATCGGGAAGCGTTATTACAAAAACAGTTTTGGCCTGGACAGAAAAGTAACCAGCCGCTGCCTGAACCTGGCCGCGCAGTGCAAGAAATTAAAAATACCCATAACCACCTTCATGATCGCCACCGATCCTTACCTGCAACGTTTTGTGCAGGAGTTTACCGAAACCAATAACGGCAAAGCCTATTTTGCCAGCCTGGACAGATTGGGTGCCTTTATTTTCAGGGATTTTGAAAGTGGAAAACGGAAGACGGTTTATTAAAGTCGGAACCATGATTTGATGGATTTTAAGATTAGGAAGAAAATTATCGCAGCATGGCTGATTATAAATACAAAGAAATAACGGAAAAGATCATTGGCGCAGCGATGAAGGTTCATTCTTCCTTAGGAAACGGTTTTCAGGAGGTAATTTACCAGCGGGCATTAGAGATTGAGATGAAAGAATCTGGTCTCCACTTCATAAGAGAATTAAGCATGCCTGTGTATTATAAAGCAAAGCAAATAGGTGAAAGAAGAGTTGACTTTTTTGTTGAAGATAAAATCATGGTTGAATTAAAGGCGATCATCCAATTAGAAAATGTACATCTCGCACAAGCAAAAAATTATCTTGAAGCATACAACATGCAAGTGGGCCTGCTTATCAATTTTGGCAGCATAAGTTTGCAATTCAAAAGATTAGAAAATAAAAACATTGAGGAAAATCCATTTCCTCTTAATCAATAAAATCCACCCTAATCGGGGTTCAGACAATGGATATAAAACACATCAACACCATACGGGAACTGAAAGAAGCAGGATATCAGCGCAAAACCATTAAAGAAGAAATCCGGCAAAACCTCATAAAAAAACTCCAGAACAAAGAAGAGAGCTTTACCGGCATTATCGGTTATGAAGACACCGTCATTCCCGATGTGGAACGAGCCCTGCTGAGCAAGCACAATATTTTGTTCCTGGGTTTGCGGGGCCAGGCCAAAACAAGAATGGCCCGGCAAATGACCGAGCTGCTGGATGAATATATTCCCATTGTAACCGGCAGCGAAATCAACGACGATCCGCTCAAACCAATTTCAAAATTTGCCAGAGACCTTATTTTGGAGCGGGGCGACGACACGCCCATTGAATGGATTCACCGCAGCCAGCGCTATGGCGAAAAACTGGCCACGCCGGATGTGAGCGTGGCCGATTTGATCGGCGATATCGATCCCATTAAAGCCGCCAATCTTCGCTTAAGTTTTGCCGATGAACGGGTGATTCACTATGGCATCATTCCAAAAACCAACCGCAGCATCTTTGTCATTAATGAATTGCCCGACCTGCAGGCTCGGATACAGGTGGCCCTGTTCAATATTTTGGAAGAAGGCGACGTGCAGATCCGCGGGTTCAAACTACGGTTGCCCCTGGACATTCTTTTTGTGTTTACCGCCAATCCCGAAGATTACACCAACCGGGGCTCCATCGTTACACCGCTCAAAGACAGGATTGAAAGCCAGATCCTGACCCACTATCCGAAATCGCTGGAAACAGCGCTGGCCATCACCGAACAGGAGGCCGATGTGGCGGCGGAACAAAAAGAAAAGGTTTCCATCAGCGACCTGGTCAAGCGATTGATTGAACAGGTAGCCTTTGAGGCCAGAGGCAGTGAGTTTGTGGACAAGAAAAGCGGGGTGAGTGCCCGCCTGACCATTTCGGCTTTTGAAAATGCCGTAAGCGCCGCAGAGCGCAGGGCCCTTATCAACAAAGAAGACGCAACACAAATTTGGATCAGTGACCTGGTAGGGATCATTCCTTCCATCACCGGTAAGATTGAGCTGGTGTACGAAGGCGAACAGGAAGGCCCTTACCAGGTAGCCATGAACCTGGTGGACAAAGCCATCCGCAGCCAGTTTGTGCTCTATTTCCCCAATCCGGACACGTTGAAGAAACGTTCGCCCCGAAAAGGAGAAACGCCGCAACCAGTGGACAATCCCTACCGCTCCATCATCACTTGGTTTGACAAAGGCAACCACCTGAATTTGTTTTTTGGCACCACCGACAGGGAAAAGATAAACCAGCTTTACAAAGTAGATGGCTTGCATGCCCTGGTCAAAAAAACCTTTTCGTACGCCAATGAAAGAGAAGCGGCCCTACTGATGGAATTTGTATTGCACGGCCTGGCTTCTTATTCTTTGATCAGTAAAAAAATCATGGAAACCTCGGTTGAATTCAAAGACCTGATGGGCAGCATGCTCAACATTCAGTCCTCCTCCCTGTACGATGAAAACGAAGAGGAAGATTTTAATTGAATGCCGGAATCCTGATTTGGGCGAATTAAATAGATTAGCTGGATATAATAAAATGAGTCTTCAAACAACGAAGACTCATTTTATTATAATGGAGTTTCATTTTCCTAAGTAATCCTGCCTAAAACTCCATTTCAAGCAATCTCCTGCAAAGCCTTTTCCCTTAATCTTTGCGTGAAGCCTATTCTTGCAAATCTCACAATCTTAAAAATCGTGGTTCAGACAATATTCACTTCTCTTTCCAGTTCAATTCCAAATTTGCTTTTTACCGACTGCAGGATTTCCTCGCTCAATTCATAAATCTCATTACCGGTGGCCGTTCCATAATTAACCAGCACCAGGGCTTGTTTGGGATAGCAACCGGCATCGCCCTTGCGGTACCCCTTCCATCCGCACTGTTCGATCAGCCACCCGGCCGGGACCTTTACCTGTGCTGCATCAACGGGAAAAGAAGGAAAACCGGGATAACGCTGTTGGAGTTCCTCGAACTGCCGATGGGAAATCTGCGGATTTTTAAAAAAACTTCCGGCGTTTCCAACTTCCTTGGGGTCCGGTAGTTTGGAGGGCCGAATGTTGACGACCGCCTGGGAAACCGCCTGGATGCTCAGGTCTTTCACCCCCATCTTTTCCAGTTCCTGTTGAACAGCACCATAGCTGGTATGAAACCGGGGGTGCTTGCTTAAACGAAAGGTTACAGAAGTAATGACAAACTGCCCCCTGTACTTGTTTTTAAACACGCTGTCGCGGTAGCCAAAGCCACAGTCGGGCAATGAAAATGTTTGCACCACCTTATCCCGGATGTGAAACGCTTCCAGCTCGTAAAACACGTCTTTAATCTCTACGCCATAAGCCCCGATGTTCTGCATCGGCGATGCCCCCACGTTGCCGGGAATCAGTGACAGGTTTTCGATTCCGGCATAATTCCGATGCACACAGTGCATCACCAACTGATGCCAGTTCTCCCCCGCCCCGGCCTTGACGTAAATGTTTTCTGCATCTTCATGACCTACCTCAATTCCTTTGACCTCGTTTTTTAAAACCAGGCCGTCAAAATC
>JAEVYV010000332.1 GCA_023392575.1 Bacteroidota bacterium
CAAATACATTCAGGAGAAGTTTGCCGGAAAATACTACGATGCCATTTCTGTGGGCATTGATTTTACGGCCCGCGACATACAAAACGAACTCAAAGAAAAAGGTTTGCCCTGGGAGAAAGCCAAAGCATGGGACAATTCTGCTGTGGTTGGGAAATGGATTCCCATGGCAAACATCAAGAATAAAAAAGACATCGGCTTTGGGCTGTATAAAAACAAAGAGCTGGTGCAGGAAGGCAACTCCAAGGATATGATTTATGATTTTGATTACCTGATCTCTTATATCTCCAACTTTTTCTCGGTGAATATTGGCGATCTTATTTTCACCGGCACACCAAAAGGGGTGGGGGAAATTGTAGTGGGGGATGAAATCGAAGCCTTCATTGATAAAGAAACCCTGTTAACACTGGACGTTAAATAAAGACCATTATGGCAATGAGAGCCGTTCCGTTGGGAGCGGCTTTTTTTATGAACATCTGTCAAGAAAAGAACATTCATTGCTTGCATGCAACAAATTGATGCAGCAAAGGAGTTAGTCAATACCTCTCGTCCCCGTTTTAAAATCAACCGTGCGCTGCATTTGCCGTGTATTAGGCGTAAAGTAAGCGACGCATCGCAAAAACCATTGCAAGCTGTATCATTGGGTGGTCTTTTTGTTCTTTAACACTGCTGCACTTTCTCACCTAAATTTGTACCGATTGAAGCTATATGATTGATCGTAATTTATTGTTGCGTACCTACCGCTTGATGTACAGTGCAAAGGTTATGGCCGAAACCTACGAAGCCAACCGTTCCATCACCAGGTATGTGCATTCTACCTCCCGGGGCCACGAAGCCATTCAACTGGCAACGGCCTTTCACCTAACCCCTCAGGATTGGGTGAGTCCTTATTACCGCGATGAAAGTTTGTTGCTGGGCATGGGATGGACCCCCTACCAGTTGATGCTGCAATTACTTACCAAAGCCGGTGATCCGTTCACAGGTGGAAGGAGTTATTATTCGCACCCCAATTCAAAAGAAGAAACCAGGCCAAAGATCATCCACCAAAGCAGTGCCACCGGCATGCAGGTTATACCCACCACGGGGGTGGCGCAAGGCCTGCAATACCTGGAGACCATGGACAAACCATCGGACGGAGGGCTGCGGCCGGTGGTTGTTTGCTCGCTGGGCGATGCTTCTATTACCGAAGGGGAGGTAAGCGAGGCCTTGCAGTTTGCCGTGCTCAGGCAGTTGCCCATTATTTACCTGGTGCAGGACAATGAGTGGGGCATCAGCGTATCGGCGGAAGAAGGCCGGGCCATGAATGCTTTTGAATACGCACAGGGTTTTAAAGGACTGAATAGAATACAGGTGGACGGAACCGATTTTTTCCAGAGCTATGAGGTCATGCAAAAAGTAGTGGAGGATGTTCGTGAGCACCGCCGCCCCTGGCTGGTGCATGCACGGGTTTGCCTGCTCAATCATCATACAAGTGGGGTGCGCAAGGAGTTTTACCGCAGCGAAGAAGACCTGGCCCGGCACGCCGCTAAAGACCCTCTGCCCAAATTCAGGAAGGCAATTGTGGGGGATTTTGAAGAAGAGTATTTACGACAGATAGAAGCAGCGGTTGAGGTTGAGGTTAAGGAGGGCTTTGAAAGAGCGGTGGCCTCACCCGAACCCGATCCGGCAAAAGTGGCAGAACATGTGTTTGTACCCACACCCGTAACGGAAGAACAAGGAGAAAGGGCGCCGGCCGATAACAACAAAGTGATTATGGTGGATGCCGCCCTGTTTGCCATTCGGGAACTGATGGAAGAAGACGATCGATGTGTGCTGTACGGGCAGGATGTGGGCAAGCGGCTGGGGGGTGTGTTTCGGGAAGCCGCTACCCTGGGCGATCAGTTTGGCGATCACCGCGTTTTCAACACCGCTATTCAGGAAGCCTATATCATCGGATCAACAGTGGGCATGAGTGCCGTTGGCGTAAAGCCCATTGTGGAAGTGCAGTTTGCCGATTATATCTATCCCGGCTTCAACCAGTTGGTCACCGAAATTTCCAAATCCTGTTATTTATCCTGTGGCCGGTTTCCCGTATCTGCCGTCATCCGGGTGCCCATTGGGGCCTACGGCGGGGGCGGGCCCTATCACAGCGGAAGCGTGGAATCAACCCTGCTTACCGTCAAAGGACTAAAGATCGCTTATCCGTCCAACGCCGCCGATATGAAAGGCTTGATGAAGGCGGCATACTACGATCCCAACCCCGTGGTCATGCTGGAGCACAAGGGCTTGTACTGGAGTAAGGTGCCGGGAACGGATGAGGCAAAAACCATCGAGCCGTCCAGGAATTATGTGCTGCCCTTCGGCAAAGCAAATATTGTTTTGCAGGCAGAAAAGCAGGCCGTTGATCGCGGCGAAACGGTTTGCGTGGTGACCTACGGCATGGGTGTATACTGGGCAAAAGCGGCCGCTAAAAATTTTGATGGCGCCGTGGAAATCATAGACCTGCGTACGCTGTTTCCGCTGGATGAAGAACTTGTGTACGCCACGGTAAAAAAGCACGGCAAATGCCTGGTGCTTACCGAAGAACAGCAAAATAATTCGTTTGCCGAAGCTTTGGCCGGACGCATTTCGAAAAATTGTTTTCAATGGCTGGATGCCCCCGTTGAAGTATTGGGTGCACTGAATTTGCCAGCCGTGCCCTTGAATACAGGGCTGGAAGCGGCCATGCTGCCCAATGCCGAAAAAGTGGGGCTGAGAATAAGGAACTTGCTGGCTTATTAGTGGGCACTCGCCGTTTCAGCGTTCTGGTATCCTTGTGTTGTTGAGTGTTTTTTCGATGGCTTGCGCAATGGCTTCGGGGTCGAACGATCCTGAATAGATTATGTCTCCGTTACGTAGAAGGAAAACAGACGGGAAAGCAAAAACGCCAAACTTTTCTGCTGCCTGTTCACCCCTGTAGGCTACCGCATAGCGGGGACCGTACTTTTGTACAAAATAAGCCACAGTAGGTCTGGCGTCTCCCGAATTGATTGCCAAAACTTCCAACCCCCGGTCTTTGTATTTTTCGTATATACTGTTAAGTTTCGGAACCGATTCGATACACGGTCCGCAATTCCGTATCCAAAATTCAATCAGCAATAATCGGTTTTTAAATTGGTGCGAACTAACGGTTTGGTCAGAACTAAACAAGGGTAACTCAAAAGCCGGCATGGGTGCTCCTACATTCAGTAAAGCAAGTTCTTTTTTGGCAGAAACCATTGTAAACTCCGGAAGATAAGTGGAGTAATACCAGCTATGCTCAGCTACCTGCGTATTCATTTTAATTTGGGTATAGGTTATTTTACTTATGTGCTCGTCTGCATTGTTTGTTTGAACCAGCATAACAGGCAGAAAATTGTTCTTGTTTATGACCAGTTGAAAGCTAAACGTCCGATCTTCGGTAATGGGAAAATAGCCTCCAAACGGATTGAGGTTTTTTTTGTGTAACGAAAAGCGGATGAGGTAGAATGCTTCCTTATCCATTATTGTATCTTTTGCATGCTTGGTAATCTGTTTATCCGCAATAATCAAGGGCAGCGTTCTTCGCAACGAAATAATTGAATTATAAAAGAAACTGCCGCCTTCCAGGTCGTTTTTTGTGGGCTTTTTGGTTAGTTGTAGCGTTTTATTGTTTTTGTCGAGCAGAAAGGTCTCAGTCCCATTGAAGAAAAAAAAGTTTTTCTCGGATTGAACCTGATATTTTAGTCCGACAATGCTATCTGTCGAAGTAAAATCAATAAAACTGTCTCCTTCAAGAAAGTAGTGCTTGTCACCTGTAAAATAATCCCGTTGATGCCGATACCTTATGGTCTCGCAATGATTCAACCTGTCTGCGGTTTCCTTCAATATTTCATCTGGCGAACGAAATGTTGAAGGCTGTTGACAATAGGCTGCCGATTGAATACAAGTGGTTAAAAATAGCACCGGTGCCCATATAATGTGATTCATCTTAAAATCGGTTGGTTAAATGTGAGTGAATTAAAACTGCAAAAGGTAAAGTTATCGGCAATATACGAATTGTATCGTATGTTCTAGTGCCAAAAAACAAATCCAGCTTGGGGTGGTTCAGCAAGGCAAGCCAATACATACATCAAAAAGGATAACCAATCGCCAGATTGTACACCAGGTTTTGATTGCGCCAGGTGCTGTTGCCAAAATTAATTTGGTTGATCACCCAGGGATTTTGTTCCCAGGGTTTGCGCAACGGAAACCCCACGTCAAAGCGAATCACAAACAGGGTAATGTCCAGGCGCAGGCCCACACCGGCGTCCACCGCCAGTTGGCTTAAGAACTTGGAGGTAAATTGCCCGCCCGGTCTTTTTGTGTAACTGCTGTCGTTGAACAGCCAGATGTTGCCCGCATCAACAAATACGGCTCCGTACAGCGGCCCCGATATTTTGGGCCGGAGTTCTGTTTTGATTTCCAGTTTAATATCGGCGGTTTGATCGGGGAGCAGTGTTTCGGGATCGGGGGAGCGGTAGATGCCCGGCCCCACGGCACGGCTTCTGAAACCACGCAGGCTGTTGTTGCCGCCCACAAAAAACTGTTTCACATAAGGCAGCTCAACGGAATTGCCATAGGGATAACCAAATCCCAAAATAAGCCGGTTGGCCCACGAGGAATTCAAGCCGATCTTTCGGTAATAGCGGCCGTCGGCCTCAAACTTCAGGTATTGGGCAAAGGGCGCCCCAAACAACTGCTTTTCCTTTCCGGCCTTGTAGTCGGCGCCCGTAATCAATCCGGCAATATTCCCCGACCAGTCCACCAGTCCGTTGAAAAAATAAGAGTTGGTTTTTTGCAGTCCGCTCACTACTTCGTTGTAATTGTATTGGTAATTGCTGCCCAGGATAAACTGGCTTTGAACCGTTTTGGCAAAAATCGGGTCCAGTTTTGCCAGCGTATCAAACTTTGGAGTAATGTTCAGGGCTTCCACATAACTTAGGGCTACGGGGTTGAACGTGTGTGTTTTTTTAAGGCTCCTTCGGGCAATGTAGCCGTATTCCAAACGGAAGGAGTTTAGGGTAAACAACGTTTTTCTGTTCAAGATATCATAACCCAGCCTGAAGGTGGTGCGTGGCGCAAAGCCGCCCCTATAGCGGATGGTTCTAAAGGGAATGATGATGTGGGGCACAGCCAGGCTAACCTCGGCCCCGGTGCGGTAGGTGTTGTAGCCGCTCAGCGCTCCGCTAAACTGGTAGTCCGAGCCGATGTAGGCCGAGGCACCCAAATGCTCGCCGCCTCCAAAAATATTGCGGTGTTTCCAGTTTAAACGCACCTCGGATCCGTTCAGGTTGTTGGAACGTGTGGTGGCCGTCACCTCCGCACTGATGGATTTGGACGGCATGGGCGTGAGGTAGTAAAACACATCCAGCCGGGGCGAATCGGTTTTTTGCTCAAACCGGTTTTTAACGAATTTGAAAAGATCCAAGTTGATCAGGCGGTTGAGGGTGAGGTTGTGGTCGGTGCGGTTGTACACATCGGCAGAATCAAATTGCATGGCCTCCTGAAACAGACCGGGCCGGTAGCGCTTTTGCTTGTCCACAACATAATAGCCATGATGCAGTTCGGCGTGGGCCAGGCTGGTATCTTCCTGCGCCGTGCTCAGGCTGTAATTGCTGTAAATAAAAACGTTGTCAATTGTGTATACTTGGGCAGCTGCCTTGGGCATTTCCGGTTTGAGGGTAACGTACATGTCCACCAGGTGATTGCCAATGGTGCTGTCCGTTTTAACCAATAAATACTCGGGACTGAAATAATAAAAACCCCGCTCTTTCAAAATGGCGTCTATGCGAATGCGTTCCGCTTTTATCACGTCCAGGTCGAAGGGGTTGCCTTTTTTCAGTAAAGTCTTGGGAATGGTTTCCTGTATATTTTGCGACAGGGCGCTGCTGTCGGCAGGAAAATGAACCGTGTTAATGGTGTATTGGGTTCCGGCCTTTGCATTGTATTTGGCCGCTGCTTTCTTGCGCCGCACCAGGGTGTCGCCGGTAACCTCTGCGTGAAAAAAGCCTTTGTTTTCTAAATAATTCTCCAAAATTTTTGCATTGTTGTCCAGGTCCAAACGGCTAAGCAGCACCGGCGGTTCGCCCCATTTATCCCGCAGTTTGCCAAAAAAAGAATTGGGTTTTTTGTTGTAAAAAAGATTGTAAAACCAAAGCTTAAAGCGAATGCCCAAAAATTTTGAGTTGGGTCTTGGCCGGGTCAGCCCTTCCAGGTTGGTGAGCAGTGTTTTTTTCTCTCTTGCGGAGAGGTCTGCGCCGCTAAGGTTGACTTTTGCCCCCACGTATAATTTTTCGTTTGGGGGCAGGCGGCGTGTGCTGCTGCAGGCACACAAAAACAGGCAACCGATTAAAAGAAAGAAAGAATACTGCATTGGGGTCTTCATGGTCTTTTTCCGTTTTGTTGAGAACCTTTATCCGTTACTTTTTGTTTCTTTCTGAAGATTTCGCTGAATTTGTTGTAGTCCACATTGAGAATAAAACCCAATCCTGTTTCAATGATGTACCCATCCACCACACCTGTGTACTCATTTCTTCTGTAAAAGCGAAGCATGTAACGTCCGTCCCGGCTTAGCTGGTAGTTCACCGTCACATTCCCTGCAATGTTGTTGTTTTTTTGCCCGCTGTTTTGCGGTCCCTCCAGTTCAAAATTGTTTCCCACGGTAACCTGCAGCCGGTCGTTCAGCAGGCGTTTGCTGAGCGAAACATTCAAATCCGTTCGGTTTTGCCTGGAGCCGGTGGTGTAGTCTTCGGCCGAAACCACGTTAAAGTCTATGTCCACGCCCTGAATCAATCCACCCGCAAGGCTGTTTAGCTGTTCGGTCAGCAGTTTGCTTGCACTTTGCCGGGCATAGGTTGCTGCACTAAAGCCACTGCTGTTGGATTCAAACGGATCGGTGCCTACAAACCGGTTGAGTAATAAAAGCGAGAAAACCTGTTTGTTGACCTCTCCCGGATCGGTACGTATTTGCCCCAGGCGGGATTGCACCAGGGTTACAATATCATTGGATACGCCGTAGTTTTTATTTTGCGGCAACACAATGTCGAACGCCACTTTGGGCCGCATCAGTTCGCCGGTCAGTACCAGGTGTACCTCAAAGGGGAGTTTTTGCAAATAGGTGTTTCGCACGGCCGGTGTCAGACCGGCAATTTGATTTTGCACCAGGTCAATGGGCGCTGTATTGGCAATGTACACCGCCTGTACATCCAGTTCTGCGGTGGTGGGCGAACCGGTCCAGGTGATCTTGCTGCCCTTGGTGATGTCAAAACGGCGCTGTAAAAAATTAAACGATAACTGATAGGCGCCTTCTTCAAGCTGATAGGTACCGGTCAAAGTAATCTTGCCGCTGGGGTCAATTCCTGATGAGAGTTGCGCTTCGCCGCGAACATTTAAAAAATCTCCGTTGGCCTCGGCTACAATGATGTTGAAAATAGCATCTTTTTTGCTCTCAATATTGGCTGTAATATCCATTCCCAGGACGCCGGAGTGGTTGATTGAATCGTACCGGCGAAACAGTGAATCATTTTCAGGTGTTTGCATGTTCACAAACTGAACCACGCCTTCCCGTTCCACTACACCGGGTTCTTCCTGGGGCACAACAAGTGTCAGGCTGGTGCCGTCGTTCACCGTCAGGGCGCCGTCCACTACCGGCGTTGTTTCCGTACCCGATATGTGCAGTTCGGAGCTGATGTTTAAGCGGCCATAATAAAGACTGTTGGGTTTTTTGGTGCTGTTTAAAATCAAAAAATTATTGGCATAGACATAGAGGTTAAAGCGGTAGTTTATCAGGTTGTTGGTGCTGATGCTGCCGTTTAAATTCAGGGTGTTGTTGGCCGAATCGCGGATGGAAAACCCTTGAAAGACCAGTTCATCTTCCGTTACCGACAAACTTTCGTTATCGATGGTGAACTGGCTGCCCAGCATGGTAAGGGCAAAACTGGTTTTGTTGAACGTAAGCTTGCCCGCAATATCGGGGTTGTCCAGGGTTCCGCCAATTTTAACATTACCGGTTATGGTACCCGAGGCATTGGTAATGGCTGTAGCCAGCGCCCCTTCCATGGTATTTAGCTGCAACTGTTTTACAGAAAGATTCAGATCGAGAGAGGTTTGCCGGGCACCTGCGGTTAGCGATCCGGTTAAGGCTACGTCGTTGCCCCGGCCGGTAAGTACAATGTTGGCCGTATAGCGGTCCTCGCTATTGCTGCTCACTTGCACCCGTACATTTCCAACCGTGTCTTTCCGCAGGCTCAGGTCATTGATGGTAAGGTTGCTGACAAATACCGGATGCTGCAATATATTTTGAAAGGTTACCTGGCCGTTCATTACGCCGTCTGCCACAACAGAATCGGCCTTAAAAAAACCGGTTATGGTGGCCAGCCGAAAATCGTTGAAGCTAACCTGCAGGGGTTGCACACTGCCGGCACCCACGCTTTCAATGCCCAGCCGCTGCGCCCCTTTTTGCAATATAAAATTGTGGGCGGTCACATTGGTTGTACCAAAGGTCAGAGAGTTGTCTGGTGGCATGTTCCATTTTTCATAATTCAGCAGCAAACTCCCCGGCAGCAATTGTAAAGAATAAGTGCCCTCTGTGGGTTGTTTGATTACGCCGCTGAGGTAGTATTTGCCCCGGTCGTTTGCATCGTTTATACCCAGATCAAAATCAATCACATTGTGGAGCGCCGTGGCATTGATGCGGGTGCTGTAAACATCAAAGGAGTTTCCGCTTCTCAGGCGGCTGACCGTTGCGTTTACCCGCAGGCCACTATCCGAGGTGGCAGCCCGGGCATTGAGGTTGTTGATTTCGGTGCCGGCAAAAGAAAGGCGCTCGGTAGTTAAGGAAGCCTGCATGCCCCGGTTGGTCGCCAAACTTCCTTCGGCATGCAGGGGCTCCATGGCCACCAGACCGGGAATGAAGCTGGAAAACAGCGGGGTATATACTACATCGGCTGAAAACCTAAAGTTGTAGGGCCTTATGGCGGGTTGCGCTGTTGTTGGCGTCACCGAAAAATAGGGCTGCAGCGTTGTTTGAAAAATACTTCCCAGCTCGCTCAGGCGGTATTGCCCCGAGAGCCGGGCATTTACGACATCGCTGGTAAAATTGAGATAGCTGGCCGTATCGGTTCGGCCCGAAACCAATTGGACGGTATCCAGCGAAAGCCGGGCAGAGTCGGATACCAACAGGGCCTTTGTGATGAGTACATCTGCCACCAAAGAATCGGGGTTCAGGCTGGCGGCGGTTCCATTGATTTGTCCGCGGAATATGAGCGGTTGGGTGGTAAAATGAAGCGGCATTGTTTTTAAGCTGTCCACCATACCGTTGATCTTCAGCGAAGTATTGTTGCCAAAACTGCCGCTGGCCGTCAGGTTCAGGTCTATATTGGGATCGTTCACGTCGGCTGTGGCAGAAAAGCTTTGTTTTTGCAAGGCACCGTTGAAGCGGATGTTGTGGTATTGATATTGGTTGTATCCCAGGCTGTTGATAACGCCATTGAATTTGGTGTTGAGGGTATTGGGCGTAAGGCCGCTGCCGTTCAGGCTAAAACTGCCGGATACAGAACCCATTTGCTGGGGCTGCCGCAAAATGGTGCCCAGTTGCAAATTATTGGTTCTTACCGTGGCGTTATAAGAGGCTGTTGCAGGGCTGGTCAGGTTGGCAAAGCTGCCGTTGAGTTTCATTGCTCCCGCCGACGTGTTTACGGTGAGATCGGCAAACAGCTTTCCCGCATTGCCATTTACGGTGCCGGTAAGGTCAAATGTTTCCGGCAGGTTGATTTGTGCATTGGACAGGCGTTGCCCGGTAAAAAGGGCCATATCCGACTGGGTGGTATGGAACTTCCGAATCGTAAAATTGCCGCCTGCTTCTGCCGGGTTCATCAAACCCGTTAAGGTGCCCCGGGCATCAATTTGAGTGTTTTGCAACCCGGCAAATTGCAGCGATTCAAAATACAAACGGTTCAGGGTGCCGCTGCCCACAATGTTTAGGTCCCAAACCTCGTTTGGATTGGAAAAGGCCGGGTTGGTGCGGAGTTGGGGCATAAATACCAGAATATCCTTTACCTGTACGCGGCTGTTCGTTAGTTCCAGATTAAAAATGGTTTGGCTTGGGTTTTTGGTCAGCGCCTCCAGGGAAGGATACTCCAGCACCAGGCTTCGCTTTAATTCTGAGCCCGGTGTTTTTAAATAAAGATTTTTAACGTAGGACTGGTGGTTGGCATACAAAAGATTTCCCCGGAACGCTTCCAAAACCAAACCGCTTTTTTCTTTCATAGAACCCTGGCTAATGTTGACCAAGACAGAGTCAGGGGTTAGCACAAAATGATCGGCCTGCAAAACCAAATCTGTTGCCGACAAATGGGCATAGTCCATACCGTGTGCCAGGCGGGGTTGGTTGTCATTGTCAAATTCAAGGGTGTTGTTGTCAAAGCTCACCTTATCAACTCGAAAATCCCAACCCTGCGTTTTTTGTGCGACAACTTCCTGCGCTGCTTCTTTGGTCACCACTTTGGCCGCTTCTTTTTTACCCAGGCGGATGGAAGCTTTGGAATTGTCCAGCACCAGATTGTCCAGGTAAACCTGATTTTTTTGAAGATCGATTGTTCGGATGTTGGTTTTGAACTGGCCCAGCCTGACGGTGGAATAAAAAGCAGAAACGTCGTTGTCGAATTGAACCGTGATTTTGGAGAGGTCAATGGTGCCTAAAGCCAGTTTCAAAGGCGGCGGCACGGCAGCGTCTGCCAGATCCTTTGCCAGGGGTTCGGGGGTCACCAGCGGTTTTGTTTGTTTGATGCGGGCCGTAACATTACGAGCAATGATGGAAGGAATGTCAAAATGCATTTTGTACGGATCGAGTGTGTCAATGGTTGCAGAAAGATTGCCAATGCGGGTAAATACATCGTTGCCGGTTACCTCGTCGGTGAAGCTGATGCGCACATTGTCCAAGGCAATATCACTGATGCTCAGCGTCATGGGGGCTGTCTGGGCCGTATCGGGTTTTTTTTGGTGTTCCGAAACAAAGGCATCAACGATGAATTGGTAATTAAATACCGTGTCGGGCAATACCCGCTTGACCTTGGCCCGTATGTTTTGGAGCTCGATATCCTTTATTTGTATTTCGTTGGAAAATAATTTCAAAAAGTTGAGGTGCGATTTGATGGACCCGCCGGCAAGCAGGGTGTCTTTGGTTTGGTCCTCAATATAAACATCCTGCAAGGCCACCTTCCCCGAAAGGCCAAAGGAAATGCTGCCCACTTCTACGCGGGTCTTTAATTTATTTTGCAGATAGGTTTCTGCCTTGCTGGTTAAAAAATGCTGAACGGGTGGAAGTAAAATCAGTATAAAAAGAAAAACAATGAGCAAAAAAGCAAACACCAATACTTTAAACAGTATGCGTGCAATCTTCCGGGCATAGTTTATTTTCTTTGGCTCTTGTTTCATCATCATGTTGTGGCTGATAAATGTTCACAAATAATAGGCCTTACTGCTCATGCTGTGTGGTTTGTCAAAGGAAAATGAACTGTTGGGCTATGAAAAGAAAGAAATAGTTCTTTGTAGAAAATGTTCTACACGGTTTTAAGCCAGAACCCAAACCCAGTTTTGTTTTTAAAACGAGGGATTTGGGCTGGCAGGTGCAGAAACCAGGGGAAGAGGCGTATTTGCAAGACAGGTAAACTATAGATACCTTGCAGCCGGTTTTTTATATAAGTTTTAAAAATGTGAAAATACATAAGTGGCTGGGCCAACAATAGCTTAGGTATAAACGAACCTGTAAATTTGCTCCCCTAACGTAAAAAATCAAACAATGCCAAGGGTGATATTGATTTTAGCAGGGCACGGCTGCCGCCAAACAAGTGGTGCCAAATTTGGCCCAACCGGGCTTGCAGGTGAATTTATCTAAAATTATTATTCCCCGTCCGCATTCGGTCTGATTAGCGCTACGTATTCTAAACCAAAATTTAACGATGGACCACTCCACATATCGCTATCAATTCAGCAAATGGTTTGCTGCAACTATTTTGCTGTTGCTGGTGAACACCCTGCAGGCACAAACCACCACCGTATCCGGAATTATCCTGGATGCCGAAACCAAAGATCCCATTGCTTATGCCAGCGTCTATTTTAAAGGCGGCAAGGGCGTTACCGCCGATTCCACCGGCCATTTTGAAATCTCCACTTCCCGCATCCTCAACCAGATTGTGGTTTCCTTTATTGGTTATAAAACCAAAACAGTATCCATTAAAGTGGGAACGACCCAGCACCTGACCATAGAACTGACGCTGGACGAATCGAAGGACCTGAGCAATGTGGTGATAAAAAGTAAAAAGAAAATCCATTACCGCAATAAGGACAATCCCGCCGTGGAACTGATCCGCCGCGTGATTGCCAACCGGCAAAAGAATCGCCCCGAATTTTATGATTATGTGGAATACGAACAATACGAAAAGCTCCAGATCTCGTTAAGCCGCATATCGGAAAAAGTAGGCAACCTGAAGTTGTTGAAGCCTTTCCATTTCCTTTTGGAAAATGTGGACACGACAAAAATTCCGGGCAAAAATCTGATCCCCATCTACCTGGAGGAAAAACTCTCCAACCATTATTACCGCAAAAACCCCGAAAAACAAAAGACCATTGTGCTGGCCGATCGCAAAGTCAATTACGGCGAGTTTGTAGACAGCAACGGAGTGAGTTCGTATTTGAACCGTTTGTATGAGGATGTGGACATTTACGACGACAACATATCGCTGTTTACCCGGGAGTTTTTAAGTCCCATTGCCGACATGGCCCCCACGTTTTACATGTTTTTCATTCGGGATACGGT
>JAEVYV010000133.1 GCA_023392575.1 Bacteroidota bacterium
GTACAGTGCCCTCTACCAGCCGGAAAAAGTCTGGCTGCATTACGACAAAGCATCGTACTATCCGGGCGAGACCATTTGGTTCAAGGCCTACCTGCTCGATGGGTTCTTTCCGGCCACGCAAACAAAAACCTTTTATGTAGACTGGGTGGGCGACAACGGGGAAGTGCTGTCCCACACCGTTAGCCCGGTGGTGGAAAGTTCGTCCACCGGCCAGTTCGAAATACCCGAAGACTACAAGGGTTCTTACATTCATGTGAAAGCCTATACCCGGTGGATGCTCAACTTCGACACCGCTTTTTTATACAGCAAGGAAATACGGATCATTAACAAAAACGCTGCCCGGGGCGCAGCCAAACCCGCAGTGGTTCCCGCCCTTCAGTTTTTTCCCGAGGGCGGAGAGGCGGTCGCCGGTATCCGCAACCGCATTGCGTTTAAGGCGGCGGATCAGTGGGGTCAGCCCGTGAAAATAAAAGGGACCATCCGCAACAGCAAAGGAGCCCTTGTTGACTCTTTTTCCTCGGCCCACGACGGTATGGGCAGCTTTATGCTCACGCCCAGCGACCAGGAAACCTACAGCGCCAAATGGCGGGATGAAAAAGGCGTTGAACGCACTACCCCCCTGCCGCCTGTGAAACCATCGGGCATTTCCCTGCAATTGTCGGTGCAAGGCACCAAACGATACATCAACCTGCAAAGCAGCGGCAATGCCCCCGGTAACCTAAGCCAGCTGCACATTGTAGGCACGATGGGACTGGGCATGGCGTTTAAAACCGATGTGGCGCTGGCGCCGGGAGCCAGTGCCCGAAGAGCCATTCCGACCGAAAACCTGCCTTCGGGCATCCTGACCATCACGGTGTTTGATGCGGCCTGGAACGCCATTGCCGAACGCATCAGTTTCATCAACAACCACGAATACACGTTTCGCCCCCAAATGGAAGTGCAACACTGGGGACTGAACAAAAGAGCCAGAAACGAAATTGAAATTACCATCCCCGACACTCTGGCCGGCGCCAACCTGTCCGTAGCCGTAACCGATGCCGCTATTGGAAGCGACAGCTCCAGCAATATTATTTCGCACCTGCTACTGACCAGCGACATCAGGGGCCGGGTACACAATCCTGCTTATTATTTTTCAGACACAACCGATCAAATAGCCCAGCACCTGGATCTGGTGATGCTGACGCATGGCTGGCGGCGGTTCAAGTGGGAAGACGTAGCCAAGGGAAAACTACCCGCCCTTACCTATCCCAAAGACACCGCCTACCTCTCCCTTTCGGGCAAAGTGTACGGCGTAACCAAAAGCCAGTTGAGCGGCACAGAAAGCATTGCCCTTTTTGTCAAACAAAAAGATTCCGGTACCAATATGGTTTTAATGCCGCTCAACAAAGACGGCACGTTTAGTGATCCCAACCTGATTTTCTTTGATACCCTGCGGGTTTACTACCAGTTGAAATCCAAATTATTCAGCAATGCCGAAGCAAGGTTTATGACCGATCGGCTGCCGGCGCTTAATTATGTGGCCGCCAGTAAAAACTTCATGAGTTTTAATCCTTTTTTTAAAGATACAGCCGGCAATTCCCGCCAATCGGCCCTGGCTTCGGAGGCTTTGCGCCTGCAAAACCAGGAAAGGGGCAAGTTGATGGAAAACATTACGGTAACGGCCAAGACAAAACCACCCGTACAGGCGCTGGATGAAAAATACGCAAAGGGGCTTTTTAGCGGCGGCGATGGCTATCAGTTTGATTTGGTAAACGACCCCTCTGCCCTTGGCCGCCCCGATATTTTCTCCTACCTGCAGGGAAAGGTAGCCGGTTTGCAAATTTCTACCGCCGGCGGCACCCCATCGCTTTCCTGGCGCGGGGGAACCCCGCAGCTTTACATGGATGAAATGCCCGTAGATGCCAGTCTACTGAGCTCCATACCCGTATCGGATATAGCTTATGTTAAAGTGTTCCGGCCTCCGTTTATGGGCGCCATCGGCGGGGGGAGCGGCGGCGCCATTGCCATTTATACCCGAAAAGGAGACGATTTGCGCAGCCGACCCGGCGGACTGAGCACCAATACCGTGACCGGCTATACCCCGATCAAAGAGTTTTACAGCCCCAATTACGACCGCTTTGACAAACGCAACGAACAAAAAGATGTACGCACCACCCTGTACTGGAACCCCCTGATCGTTACCACACCCGGCAACCGCAAAGTGAAACTGAGTTTTTACAATAACGATGTGACCCAATCTTTCCGGGTCGTTATTGAGGGCATGAGCAAGGAAGGCCTGCTGACCCATTACGAGGAGATCATGGAGTAAGCACCTGAAGAAAAGGACTGAAGAAGCAATAATCGAAATTTTAAAGGGCGGCCACCCCCCAAAAGAAGGGATTCGCCGATAAGGGAAAGGAAACGGCGCATAAGGATGGTATCTTCGAGTATCATTTCGAAAAAGCCCGTTTTTAAATCCATTATCCGAGTAAGAAAAACCACACAACCACCATTCTCATTCGCCTAAAGCGAATCTGCTGAAAACAATCAAAATTAGCTGAGCCGGCGAGTCCTCCACCAGACTCGCTTTTTTCTTGCCCTTCCGACAGCAGTTCTGGTTTACACCCCTCTAGCTCATTAAAAAAGGCACAAGCCATGCTGGCTTGTGCCCTTTGAAGTATTTGGTTTTGCCGATCAGCTTCCTCTTTGCGAGCCACCGGTCATGGGCCGCTTGGCAAAACCGCCTTTGGCATTCTTGTTCGACATAAACTTAGATCCCTGGTTGTTATGTTTGGGAGCAACAGAACCTTTTTTATCGGTTTTCTTTCCTTTTGGCGTAAGTAATCCCATAGTATATTGTTTAGCTTTCAAATTTAATGGTTTTTAAGCCTCCTTCCAATACAGCCAAAGAAGCCAACCAGGTAGAAAAATTAAGTGCAACCGGCGGCCGGTTGCACTTATCGATAAAACATCATCAAAACCATTTTAAACGCCATCACCTACACTGCCTCTCCTTCCTGCAATTAAGCTTAAAATGAAAAGCACCAAAAAGATAAAGAACAAAATTTTAGCTATGCCTGCGGCACCGGCGGCAATACCACCGAATCCAAAAATGGCTGCTATGATAGCTATTACCAAAAAGATAATTGTCCAGCGTAACATAAGTTTAAGTTTTAAGTGAACGAATGCTTATGTTATTTCATAAAGTATGCCAGCAGAACCGCTGTTCCCCAATCTGAGGAAAAGAAAAAAGGGCCGCCAAAGCTTGATTTAAGCTTCTTCCTGATAATATATTTTGTAAAACTTTCGTCCATCCATATCTACACCTTTTTCAATCAAATCGGTGCGGCCATGTATGTAGATGTGGAAGTTTCTGTCCAGCTTTACGACGCTTTTAAACACCCGGGACTGCTTTTTTACGGCATCGGGGGAAATTTCAAAGGAAGAGGCAATGTCAAAATCGTTGGCTTCGATATAACGGGAGCCAAAATTGCGAAACGAGCCGATCATTTCGTCGTTGGCAAAGACCTCGGTTTGAAACTCTTCAATATCAAACGCCTCCTTGCTCTTAAAATAATCAATGGACCGATTGAGCAGTTCCACCTGTTCGGTTTTGGGAATCTTCAGCTCCGACTCCAGTTGTTCGGTAATGAATTGTTTGGTTAGCGTAAGAAAATGGGCGGTGTGGTGGTATTCGTTTTTTTGCGGCGTCAGGCCCAAAAATCCTTCTTTCCAGTACAGCGCTTCTTCGCCCCGGTTTTGGTTGTCAAAAATGAGCACGTCAAAACCTTCCTCTTCTTTCGAGTTAATGATCAAGCAACCTTTGTCAATCCTGGTTAGCTCCACGCCTTCCTTCATGGCCAGCTGAAAGGCGCCGGCCTGCTGCTGCACATCCACAAACAGGGTTTTGTTCTCTGTTTTAAACAAACCAATGGCTTTGTGCATACGGCTTTCCACAGGCAAGCCTTCAAAATACGCCACATAAAACTCCCCGCCTTTTACTTTGGGATGGGTGGAGGCATCGTGCAGGTGTTTTGCTATGGCGATGGAGGTGGCTTCCAGTTTTTCCGGATCTTCAAACAACTGCCGGCAATAACTGTAAACTTCATTGAACTGAAGGGAGGAGCTGTGGTGAAAGGAATAGTGCTCGGGAATGGTTTTGAATTTGTACAGCAATCCGTCCTGCAAAATCTTCAGGGTGTCCGCATCCAGCTCCAGTGCTTCCCCGGAAAGATGCAGGGGTTCCAGATTGTTTTTGCTGCCCACATAGTGCACCACCAGTTTTTTCAGGCAAGGCGTATCCACGTTCATCGTTATCATCTACCAATTGTTTAAAGAGGCGGCAATTTATACCATCCGTTTGTTACTGCCCAAAAGCATGATCCGGCGCAAGGAAACTTGTTAAAGATGCCCATTGTTGAAAACTATTGCTTTCAAAACCAACCTTCTTTCATTTCTGGCATTTTTCATGCTAACAGAGAGAGAATTTTTCAAGCAAGCACAAAAATCCCAGTGCTTGTTGTTTCGTCAACCAATCCTTAAACAAGAATCAATGACCACCACTGCACAACAAAACCACGTGAAGCACAAAGCCCACGAGTTG
>JAEVYV010000177.1 GCA_023392575.1 Bacteroidota bacterium
GTTTGAGCATGGCCAAGGATAAAAGCGGGATGGCTGGCTCCAGTTTGGATATGGCGTCGTGCGTCAGGGCGTTTTGCGTCGGTGATGACAGTTCAAGCAAACCAATCAACCCATCACAATTTTGCATGGGGTAAACCAAAAAGCTCCTGGCACCGTTTTGGAACACCGGCGCCAGGAAAGGAATTTCGGTTACAATCTCTTTGTTCAATATGGTGATGGGTACAGCCGTCATGTGTTCCAGGACAAAGTTGGTGAACAGACGAAATTGCGACAGGCTTTCGGGATCATCGTTCAACCACTGTTGCACCAGCAGGCCGTGGCTGCTCATTTCCTTATCCAGCACAAACTGGTTGTTGATCTTGATAAAGGGCATCAGCCCCACGTCCACCTCACTCATTCCAATAAGGGTCTTTACGGCTTTGCGGATGGCTTCAATGGCTGTGGCATCGCAATCTTTCTGACGCAGCAGGATCTTTCGTATGCTTTCAATGGCTTCGGTATTGGTGATGTCCTCCGCCACCCATACGGCAAAGCCTTCGGCCTCAAACAGGTGCAGGGGCATGGTCTCCAGTTGTTTCTCCAGGTTCAGAATGCGGAAGGTATTCATACACACACTGCATTCTTTCAGCGGAGGCAGTTCGTCTTTTGCGTGCAGGTCGATAAAGCGCCGGTCGTAGCGGATCTTGTAATACCGCATCATGCCGGTTTGCGGATCGCAAACAGGGTACACCAGCTCGGGATGTTCGTTTAGTTTGACCCCATAGAATTTTTCCAGCACCTGATCGTAGATCATGCCGCACAAAACGGCTTTTAGTTCTTCGGAAGGGATGCCATCGGGCAAGAGCAGGTGTTGTTCTTTGTTATCGAAAAACAATTTCTGAAACGGATCGGAATAATAAAAGACACTAAACTCATAAGGAGCAGCTAGGGCAAAACAGTTTCTTTGCTGGTTGCCAATAACCGGGAAAAGCGAAGTGGTGATGAGTTCCATCAGTTCGGCATGCTCATCGATCAGGCCCATGTTGTCAATGGGTTTCAGCAAAGAAGGTTCGGCTTCAAATTTATTGATGATGTAGTTGTAAAGGCGTTCGCTGGTTTCCGGAACCGATGTGCGTTTGGTTTTTAAATACGCCACAAAGGGGCCAAAGGATATTTTCTGGTCAATTACCGGAAGCAAACGGCGTTTGGTGGATTCTGCGCTGAGCACTTTCGACCTTTTGAAGGGTTTCAATGCAGGGATGATTTCGTCCAGCATAGCACAATGTTTTTTGGATGTGCTTATCCGCGTTGCAACGTTTTAAAACTGGATTAAATCAAAAGAGCCGGCTGCTGAGTCTGTGGGTTTTGCGTTTCAAACTTCTCCGTCCTTCAAAACACATATAAAGCACATCCCTGATTCAGTAATGAAGCGATGTGCATAAAGTTACTGATTTATTATGCGCAGGGTGCGTAAAATTCACTGCCGGCAAGGGTTTGGTGTGGTTGGTCATGCGGATGAGCAGATGGCCGGTGATGACGAATAAACTGTTGTGCGTGCCTGCTGCTACACCTTTTATTTTTCAGCTTGATCAGTTAGGCAACAACGCTCATCCTTCCTTTAGTGACCGGATCACCCGGCACGGATTGCCGGCCGCCACTACATCAGCGGGAATATCTTTGGTTACCACACTGCCGGCGCCGATAATACTGCGATCGCCAATGGTAACCCCCGGACAAACAACCACACTGCCGCCTACCCATACATCTTCGCCAATGATAATGGGTTTGGCATATTCCAGTCCGGAGGCCCTTTCTTGATGATCCATTGGGTGTGTTGCCGTATAGATCTGCACGTTGGGGCCAAACAAGGTGCGGCTGCCAATGGTGACTTCGGCAACATCCAACACGACGCAATTAAAATTAAAAAACACTTTTTCTCCCAGCCTTATGTTGTAGCCATAGTCGCAATAAAAGGGCGGTTGTAACCAAAGGCCTGTGCCTGCATGAGGAATCAGCTTCTGTAAAATGCGGCGACGTTCATGCTCCTGGTCCTCTCCCGAGTCGTTCAGTTGCTTGAGCAGCAACCTGGTCTTCAGTCGGTCATCGGAAAGTTGCTGATCCAGCGGATCATACAATTCTCCGGCAATCATTTTTTCTTTTTCTGATTTCATGCTGTGAAGGTAGGCGCAATAAAAGGAGGTGGTGTGAAATTTTCCAGTTGGCTGAACGGATGATTATTCATGGCAATCTATTGGCCAACCACTTTTTTTTAACGGCAATTCAAGTTGTTTCCGCTTGTCACGAAAATTGGACCTTCAACACAAACAGTCTTTTGCCTTGGCTGATCTGGCCCTATTTTCCTAAAAATAAAAACCATGTTGGTCAAAACCTCTATTTTCTTTTCTATTGTTTGGTCTGCAATTACCGCATTGCCGGTATCGGCTCAATTTGCACAAAAAGAAAAAGCACAGGCAATTGACTCTGTGCTGCACCGTTTGCAGACAACCTATGTTTTTCCGGCGGTGGCACACGGCATGGAAACAGAGATTCGAAACTACTATGCGGCAGGAAAATACGACAGCATCGGTTCGGGAAAAGATTTTGCTGCCGCCCTGACCAGGGATCTTCAACGGGTCTCTGGCGATCAGCATCTGAAAGTGGAGTATCGTCCGAAGGACGAAAAAGACACTGCTGCCAAACAAAATGGATCGGACAAGGGGTATAGCGACTGGCTGGATGCCTTGCTCAAAGAAAATCATTATGGCATTACTGAAAAGAAAATATTGGAGGGAAATATAGGTTATCTCAACATTGTCCTGTTTGGTCCGCTGGATCGTTGTGTGGACAGCCTGGCACATGCCATGCAGTATGTGCAAAACACCGATGCGCTGATCATTGATCTGCGAAGTTGCCGCGGAAGTTTGGACGAAAACACAATCCCATTTCTTTGCGGATATTTCTTCAAAGAACCGGTGCATCTATCTGATTTTTATGTTCGCTCTACCAACTTTGCCAAACAGTTTTGGAGTGCTGCGTGGGTGCCCGGAAAACGGTATGCCGACAAACCCGTTTACCTTTTAACCAGCGGAAGAACATTTTCGGGTGGCGAAGCCTTTGCCTATGACCTGCAGCAGCTGAAAAGAGCGCTGGTTTTGGGTGAAACCACCAGGGGAGGAGCACATCTTACCGAATTGTATGAGGCAGGGCCCTTGTTCAGGGTTGCTGTTCCTTATGCCCGTACCATCAACTCCGTGAGCAAAACAGACTGGGAAGGCTCGGGGGTGCAGCCCGACTCGTTGGTGCGGTCGAATCGGGCACTGTTCACGGCGCACAGTTCCGTACTCAAAGCCTTGTTGCGGGCAACTGACGATGCGGATAGGAAAGAACAGATAATCCGGGCTCTTGCTTTGGTGAACGCCGGCAAACCGCAATTTAAGACAGTACGCTTTGAACTGGAAGGCTATGAAAACGCAATAGAAGTAGCGGTAGCCGGTTCGTTCAATTTCTTTGCCCGCAAAAGTTTTCTGTTGCAAAAGCAGGGCAGCAAATGGGTGGGTGAAACCGAGGTCGAGCGGGGAGAGGTGGTGTATGCTTTTGTTGTAGACGGTAGATGGATAACCGATCCCAAAAATCCAAAGACCGTGAAAATGAACGGCGCTGTGCATTCGGTTCAGGTAGTGGATTGATCATTTCTTATCTGTCTTCTGTCACAAG
Source organism: Bacteroidota bacterium (assembly GCA_023392575.1). GTDB lineage: Bacteria > Bacteroidota > Bacteroidia > Chitinophagales > Chitinophagaceae > Flavisolibacter. The sequence goes on from JAEVYV010000177.1 coordinate 3,694, forward strand.
AGTTCTACGGTGGCGGAAAGGCATAAACCCCTTCAACGGCAAGTGTGACTTTTGTTACCAAAAACTAGCGGCTGGATCAAGAGATTTGTCGTATGAACCGCAACAGAAAAAAGCACTGGGAAGAGATTTATAAAACCAAAAGCCCGGATGAGGTAAGTTGGACCCAGGCCGTCCCCCAAACAT
>JAEVYV010000255.1 GCA_023392575.1 Bacteroidota bacterium
CAAACTTTCACCGGTGAGCACCCGCTTGCCGGCCGACATCAGTTTGCCAAAAAATCCTTTCTGCTGGCCGGTGCCGTCGCCGAAGATGGTTTGCATCTGGATGCCGTCGTCCATCATCATAAACGCCCCGCTTTCCGCCACAGCGGTTTCTTCCGGATCCAGCTCTATTTCCACGCATTGCATTTCTTCTCCAAAAATTCGGTAGTCAATTTCATGAGCCCTTTGGCTATAACCATTCATAGTGTTGAAAATTTTTTCTAAGGTAGGAGAAAGTTGATTGGTTGATTCGTTAATAAGTTGATAAGGCTAAGGCAAGGTTAAGTATGAAGTTCGGTGTGGCAACACCAGGCTGGTAACCTGCATTTTTTTGATAAATGGCCGAAGCCCAAAGCCAATTTTAAAGTATTTTGTTGTCTCGCAACGTAAACTTAAAACACATGAAACAAAAATTACTGCTACTGGGATCTTTTCTGCTGGCGGTTGCCACGGCATTTGGGCAAGCCAGGCTGGTAGAAAAAATTACCAAAACCGGCAACGGAATTGTCATTCCGTACGAAAAATATGTATTGCCCAACGGCCTGACCGTGGTGGTACACGAAGACCACAGCGACCCCGTGGTGCATGTGGATGTTACCTACCACGTGGGGTCGGCCCGGGAACAAATTGGCAAATCGGGCTTTGCCCACTTCTTTGAACACATGATGTTTCAGGGGAGCGACAACGTGGCCGATGAACAGCATTTTAAAATTGTAAGTGAAGCGGGTGGTACCCTAAATGGATCCACCAACCGGGACCGCACCAATTATTACGAAACAGTGCCCAGCAACCAACTGGAAAAAGCACTGTGGCTGGAAGCCGACCGCATGGGCTTTTTGCTGGACGCCGTCACGCAGCAAAAATTTGAAATCCAGCGGGCCACGGTAAAAAACGAACGAGGGCAGAACTACGACAACCGCCCCTATGGATTGGTCAGCGAAACCTACAGCCGCAATTTGTACCCCTACGGCCATCCTTATTCCTGGCTCACCATTGGGTATTTGGAAGACCTGAACCGCAGTGATGTCAACGACCTCAAAAACTTTTTCCTGCGCTGGTACGGCCCCAACAATGCGGTGGTTACGGTGGGCGGCGATGTAAAAACCGCCGACGTGCTGAAACTGGTTGAAAAGTATTTTGGCCCGATTCCCAAAGGCCCCGAGGTAAAGCCCCAAAGCTATCCGGCTGTTCAACTGGAAGCCACCCGCTACGCTTCCTATGTGGACAACTATGCCCGCCAGCCCATGCTGGCGGTGGTGTATCCCACCGTTCGCAGTTACGATAAGGATATGGCCGCCCTGCAATGCCTGGCGCAGGTGCTGGGACAGGGCCGTAACTCGGTGCTGTACCAACAGCTTACCAAAAAACAACTGGCTTTCCAGGCTTCGGCCTTTAGCATGCTCTCGGAGCTGGCCGGCGAATTTGTTTTCCAAATCATTCCCGCCCAGGGCAAAAGCCTGGCCGATATGGAAAAACTATTCCGGGCCGCCCTGGATTCTTTTGAAGCCCGAGGCGTTACCGACGAAGACGTAGCCAAATTCAAAGGCGGACAAGAAGCCCAACTCGTTAACGGCTTGCAAAGCGTGGCCGGGAAAGTCTCGCAACTAGCCGCCTTTCAAACCTTCACGGGCAACCCCAACAAAATTGCCGACCTGTTGAAGATGTACTCCTCCCTGACCAAGGCAGACGTCATGGCCGCCTACAACAAATACCTCAAAGGGAAACATTCGGTTGTGCTGAGTGTTTTGCCCAAAGGCCAGGAAACCCTGATCGCCGCCGCGGATAATTACCAAATTGATTCAACCAAATATGTGGCTCCCGATTATGGGTACGAAGGTTTGACGTACACAAAAGCCAAAGACAATTTTGACCGCAGTAAAATCCCGGCCAGCGGCCCTAATCCAATCGTAAAGGTGCCCAAGTTCTGGAAAAAAGAACTGCCCAACGGCGCCAAAGTCGTTGGAACGGAAAACACAGAAATTCCAACCGTTACCTTCTCGCTTACCATTCCCGGCGGGCACCTGGCTTCGGCCGGCGATTTATCAAAAGCAGGACTGGCTAGTTTTTTTACCGAGATGATGGCGGAGGACACGAAGAATTACACCGCAGAACAACTGGCGGTGGAATTGCAAAAACTGGGGAGCGCCATCAGCATCACCAGCAGTTTGGATGGGGTTACCTACACCGTTCAGTCGTTAAAGAAAAACTTCGATAAATCCCTGGCCCTGTTGCAGGAGCGTTTGCTCAATCCTAAGTTTACCCAAGAATCATTTGACCGCATTCAACAACAGGCGATCCAGGCATTCAAGGCCGCCAAAGGCCGACCCGCCACCATTGCCACCGATGTATTTGCCAAAGTAAACTATGGCCCCAACCATATTTTAGGAGTAAGCCAGGACGGCACGGAAGAAACCATTAAAAACATCACCCTGCAGGATGTGGAAGGCTACTACAAAAACTACCTCACCTCGGTGGGCGCCAAAGTAGTGGTGGTGGGCGACATCAAAGAGAACGAGGTGCTTCCCCGTCTGGCCTTCTTAAATAAATTGCCCAAAAAGAAAATTGTATTGGCACAACCCGAAGCCACCCCTTCGGTGGACAAAACCAAGGTGTACCTAGTGGATGTACCCAAAGGAGCCCAAACCGAGTTTCGGGTGGGTTATGCCACCGGTTTAAAATACGATGCCACCGGTGAATACTTTAAAACCTATTTAGCCAACTATCCCCTGGGTACGGGTTTCAACAGCCGCCTGAACCTGAACCTGCGAGAAGACAAGGGCTGGACCTACGGTGCCCGTGGCGGTTTCAGCGGCGATCAATACTCGGGTGAGTATACTTTTAGTTCGGGCATCAAGGCCGGCGCAACGGATAGCTCCTTGATTGAGGTGATGAAGGAGATCAAAGCCTATGTAGCCAATGGGCCCACCGATGACGAAGTGCTGTTTATGAAAAATGCGATTGGTCAGGGAGATGCCTTGCGCTACGAAACCGGCATGCAAAAAGCCCAGTTCATCCGCCGCATACTGGATTATGATTTGCCCGCCAATTTTGTGGAAACGCAAACAAGAATCCTGAATGAAATGACCAAGGAACAAATGCATGCCTATGCACAAAAATTCCTCAATCCCGAAAAGATGAACATTCTTTTGGTTGGCGACAAGCAAAAGATCATTGATGGGGTAAAAAAGCTGGGTTATGAAATTGTAGAGCTGGATGCTGATGGCAACAAGGTTGATGGCAAGAAGGCGTTTTAACGCTGCCGATAAAACAAAAAAACGTCCTGTCAGTCGGCAGGACGTTTTCTTTTGTGTTTGCACCCTTGTGTCCCTATTCCCGGCGCTTGAGCTGAAGAAGAAACTCATTGAAATGGCATGGTTTTTCAGCCTTTCCTTTAAAAAACTATGGTAGTTCCCTTTGTAGCCCTCATTGCCGTGATCATTGCGGTCATCCTGTTTTTCACGCTGGCGGGAAAAAAGAAAAGCGAAGGAAAAGACCTGGGTGATCCAAATGCGTAGTCCAGATAAGATTTCTTCTAACAGTTCTCACAAACTCCGCCGCCTAACCGGCACAACCGGAAAGGAATTTTTGAATGCACCTATCGGGCAGTACCACAA
>JAEVYV010000336.1 GCA_023392575.1 Bacteroidota bacterium
CAACCGCATTGAATCGGAACAAACCATCATTACCCAAGACGGCGGGGTGGAAGTGATTAAAGGTGTGGATTATATTTTTTCGCTGGACGACCTGCAGGCTATGTTTGAGGCAGCGGGACTGACCACCAAAGAGCTTTACAGCACGCCCCGGAAAAAGAAATTTAGCATGGGCGATGGACGGATTTATATTGTGGCAGAAAAAAAACCGGAAGGCGTCTAGCAAAACCAGCTTTGGCAGCAGGTGGTGTGTTTAGGAAAAGAAAAAAGTTGATTGCCGGGAGGTCGCCTTGGTTTTTAAAGGGATTGGATCAAAAACTTACTGGACGGTTTTAGGACATTGGAAAGTTAGGCTTGGCGACTAATCCTTGTCAATCAACTTTACAAACAAAATTAATTTCCGCCCCAAGCCACATCAAGAGCACTACTGCCTGATTTTTGGGGTACGGCTTTTACGGAAGGTTTCGTTGTCTTACGACAATTTTTTCGGGTAAAACTTCGATTTTGCGTAAGTGGGTCGGGGTTTTTTCTAAGTAATCGTACTTTCCACAGTAAAAAATAACGTAGTAGTACTATATAAAATTCACTCTGTTTTTAGCAAATTGCACCTGATTTTAGGTGCAGTAGAAGCCAAATTAAATATTCCTTATGAAAAATCTCGACACTGTTATCAAAGTTGCCATTGCCGATGATCATGCTCTGTTCCGTACCGGCGTCAAAACTTCTCTTTCCAGCCGCAAAGACATTCAAATGATTGCGGAGGCCGAGAACGGCATGCAATTAATGAACTTGCTCAAACATATCAAGCCCGATGTAATATTATTGGACATTCACATGCCCATCATGGATGGCTATGCCACCCTGCCCGAGATCAAAAAGCTGTATCCGGACATGAAAGTGATCATGCTGTCCATGAACAACGATCCGTCCATCATCACCAAAATGATGGAGGTCGGCGCCAACTCCTACCTGACCAAGGAGTCTGATTCGGAAACGATCTATCAGGCAATAAAAACCTGTTACGAGCAGGAGTTTTTCTTTAACGACCTGACAAACAAGGCCCTGCTGAACGGTCTGCGCATGAAAAAGCCCCAGGAGGCACCGGTGCAGGAGGTGCAGTTGACCGAAAAAGAGGTCACCATTTTGAAATACATGTGTGAGGAAAAAACCACAAAGGAAATTGCCGATCTGGTGGATCTCAGTCCGCGGACGGTAGAAGCGATTCGGGATAAGCTCAAAACCAAAACGGGGGTTAAGTCCATGGCCGGTCTGGTGATGTACGCTGTTAAGGCGGGCATTGTGGAGCAGGCCTAAAGATCTTTTTAGTTTCGTTTTTGAGATAGTATTGTTTACTAAAGCCGTCCTCAAAAGGGTGGCTTTTTTATTTGAAATTTGCCTATGGACTTTGTATGCGTTAACGGCCGGTTGGTTTCCGGTAATCAGCCCGTGCTCACTGCCCAAAACAGGGGATTTAAATATGGTGATGGAGTGTTTGAAACCATGAAAATCTACAAGGGGCAAATTCGGTTGGCCGCCTTGCATTTTGAACGGTTGTTTCTCAGCTTAAAACTGCTGCAAATCCACCCGGCTTTTGATCAGGAGCAATTGGGCACGTACATAAGAGAACTATGTGAAAGGAATGGCTGCAGTCAGTTGGGACGGGTGCGCCTAGCCGTTTACAGAACCGACCAAAATGCGGCCGGCTTTATCATTGAAGCCCTTCCTTTGACTGAGGAAACAAACAGTTGGAACAATAAAGGATATGTCATTGACCTGCATCCCTATGTGCGGAAGGCCCAGGATGCGTTTGCCAACCTGAAATCGGCTAATTTTTTACCCTATGTTTTGGCCGATTTGCATGCAAAAGAAAAAGGTTTTGATGATTGTGTGGTTTTGAATGGCGCCAACCGGATTTGCGATACGTCGAAGGCCAATATTTTTTTGATCAAAAACCGGGAGGTCTTTACTCCGGCCTTACACCAGGGCTGCGTCAATGGTGTCATGCGCCGGTTCCTGATCGACGAAATAAAAAAAATGGGATACCGGGTTCACCAAGAAGAGCTTTCAGAAACAGACCTGCTGGAGGCAGAGGAGGTTTTTTTGACCAATGCTGTTTACGGGTTGCGGTGGGTGAGCACCTTTAAGAAACAGACCTATGCACACAACTTGTCGGCTGCGATTTATGAACAAGTGATAGCAGCGCTCTACAAATAATTTGCTTTTGTGGCCGGTCCTCCCTTTTGTTGCTGGTATACCTCGTGAAACTGCTGAATGGCTTTTCTGCCCGCTTCTTTCAGATCAATGGAAAAATCATTTACGTACAACTCAATATGTTTTCGCATGACGGCCTCATCCATAGCCTGTGCATGCTTTTGTACATAAGAAGAAATCTGCGGGTAGTTTTGAAACGAAAGTTCCAAGCTTTTGCGGATCAGTCCCTCTACTTTTCGAATCACTTCTTCTCCCAGGCTTTTTTTTGCGGCGATGCAACCCAGGGGGATGGGTGCCTGTTGCCGTTCTTCCCACACCGCTCCCAGATCACAAATCCTGTGCAGCCCTTTTTGCTGGTAGGTAAACCGGTTTTCGTGGATGATGACGCCCAGATCCACTTTTTCCTGCAGCACCGCCTCTTCAATTTCCGAAAACAACATGGGTATTTTGTTTTTTGCGGAAGGAAAAGCAAAGCTCAATAAAAAATTTGCGGTTGTGTTTTCGCCCGGGATGGCAATGGTGCAGTGTGCAATATCCCTGACGTCCACCATTTTTCGGGCAATCAACAAAGGCCCCACGCCGTTGCCCAATGCGGCCCCGGCACTTAAAAGGGTGTATTGATTTTGGTTGTCAAATAAGGCAGGCAGGCTCAGTTTGGTGATATCCAGTTTGCCTTCTGCAGCCCAGTCGTTCAGGGTTTGCACGTCTTCCAGCCGGGCGGCAAACTCCAGGCCTTCTGTATCCATTTTATTGTTTACCAGGGCATCAAAAATAAATGTGTCGTTGGGGCAGGGGGAAAATCCTAAACTCAATTTCATAAACGCATCAATTTTAAAAGGATGTTTTCTAATTCCAGGTTCAGGCTGGCAATGGCTTCTTTTATCTTCCATTTGCCTTTGTCCCGTTCCCCTGCAAAATTCGACAAAGAACGTATTTGTAAAAAGGGAATCTTTTCCATCAGGCCCACGTAGTGCAGCGC
>JAEVYV010000341.1 GCA_023392575.1 Bacteroidota bacterium
CGGCGCTTTTGTTTTTTCGCGAATCTTTGATATTTCAAACAATATCTATTTGCAAATTACCTTGATCATGTTGGTGGGCCTGTTAGCCAAAAATGCCATTCTGATTGTGGAATTTGCTTTGGACAGAAGAAGAAACGGAATGCCCCTGATCCAAGCGGCCATCCTGGGTGCCGAAGCCCGGTTGCGTCCCATTTTGATGACTTCTTTTGCTTTTATTTTTGGCTTGCTGCCTCTGATGTTTTCTTCCGGAGCCGGCGCGGTGGGCAATCGTTCCATTGGCACAGGCGCCGTCGGCGGCATGTTGATCGGAACGCTCCTTGGCGTGTTTGTCATTCCCACCTTATTTGTTGTGTTCCAGGCTTTGCAGGAAAAAATCAGCGGACCGCCGGCAGCAACCCTCACAGAGAGATCTACTGACCTGAAAGAATCAACCGAATGAGCAACACAGGAAAATATCGGGGCGCAACGATAAAGAGTGTATGCCATAAGACTTATTGCTATCGGCTTTTCATGGTCCTTTGCCTGCTGCTAACGATTTCCTGCAATATCATCCGGCCGTACCAGGCGCCAAATGCCAATACAACTAATCTTTTCCGGGATATTTCTGCAACCGATACCAACTCCATCGGCCGCCTGCCTTATAATGAAATTTATACCGACACCATATTACAACGATTGATTGCAGAAGGCATTGCCAAAAACCCCGATCTGCAAATTGCCTACACCCGGGTGCAACAGGCTCAGGCTTATTACCTGCAAAGCGAGGCCGCTTTCTTTCCCACCCTGAATGCCAACGCCGGTGTGAGTACTTCGAAATTTTCAGAAGCGCAAACTTTTGGCGTGCGCAAAAGCGCCACACAGTATCAGTTGGGCATATCATCTAGTTGGGAAATAGACATATGGGGAAAACTGCGCAGCAACCGAAGAGCCAACCTTGCCAGTTTGCTGCAGTCTGAAGCTGCCGCCCGTACCGTACAAACCAATATTGTATCCACGATTGCCAGTTTTTATTTTACGTTGTTGGCTTTGGATGAAGAACTGATCATCACGCAGGAAACCGTCAGAAACTGGGACACGACCGTGCAAACCATGAGGGCCCTGAAGGAAGCCGCAAGGGTAACCGAAGCCGCCGTGGTGCAAAGTGCGGCCCAGCGCTACGCAGCCGAAGTAACCATTCCGGATCTAAAACAACGCATCCGGGAAACAGAAAATGCCCTGAGCATCGTGCTGGGCAACGTCCCTTCCCCCATCAACCGCAGTACATTGCAGGAGCAAAAAACCGTTTCTGTTTTGGAAACAGGAGTGCCGGCCCAATTATTAGCCAACCGGCCCGACGTGCAGGCTGCGGAATTTGGTTTTCGATCGGCTTTTGAATTAACGAACGTGGCCCGCACCAATTTTTATCCATCCTTAGCGATTACTGGTAGCGCTGGGTTGTCCAGTTTTGATATAGCCACCCTTTTTAGTGCTGGTTCAATTGCAGCCAGTGTCGGGGCCGGCTTAACCCAGCCTATTTTTAACCAGCGGCTGAACCGGACCCGGTTGGAGGTATCCCGGGCACAACAACAGGAAGCACTGATCAATTTTCAAAACACACTTTTGATTGCCGGGCAGGAGGTATCGAACGCTGTTTCGCTATACCAAACTTCGCAGGAAAAATTTTCCATTCGGGCCAATCAAATCTTGTCGCTTCAGCAGTCAGTGGATTATTCGCTGGAGTTGTTGCGCAATGGTTTTGCCAATTATACCGAAGTGATCACGGCAAGGCAAAGTTTACTGCAGGCTCAACTGGGACAGGTGAACGACCGGTTGCAGCAATTGCAGGCCGTGGTCAATCTTTATCGCTCTTTGGGAGGGGGCTGGAAATAAGCTGGATTGAAAATAAAGGGACACTGAATCGGAGTAAAAACTAAAAGCGTAGGAAGGAAGGACTGCAAACTATTTTACTTGATTGATCTCAATCAGATGCTTTGCCTTTCATAAAGATCGTTTTCCCTGTCGCTGCTCATTCGAAGGGACTTTCCTCCGTTTACACCTTGTGGCCTTGGTTGTTTTTCTTCGTGCCGGCCGGAAGCATAGCGCTTTGCTTTTTCCGAGGCATGCCTCCCGGGCTCTCTTCTTTTCCGGTCTCTTGCAGCATTCCTTTCATTCTGCGGCATAGGAATTCAATTTAGAATAGGATTCAAAATATTATACCAAATCGGTTTGATCCTCACCCAGCCGGGCCGTTTCTCCTTCATCCAGATCGTCATTGGGGCTGTGAATGCTCAAATCAGGATCTTTTTCTATATCATGCATGGCCTCCTCCTGCGCATCTTTATTTTGCACCTTTTGCTCCCGGCTGATTTCGTTGGGAAGCGGATGTTCGTGTCGGCCTCGGTTGTTTTGATTCAGCTTGCGTTTCATAAAACGTTTAACAACACAAGCATAAATTTTGTGCCGAAGGGATTTGCTGCTTCGTTTATCTTTAGCATTCAATTCGCAGCCATGCCATTTGTAGAACTTAATGGTCTTGTATCCAAAGAAATCATCAAAGGCTATTCCGCACGGAGCATTCATACCGGTACTATGACCTTTGTGTACTGGACTGTAGAAGCCGGTGCCGCTATGCCCGTGCACACGCATGTGCACGAGCAGGTTGCGCATGTATTGAAAGGAAGATTTGAATTAACTGTAAATGGTGAAACCCAGATTCTGGAACCGGGTGTTGTGGCCGTTATTCCATCCAATGTTCCGCATGGAGGAAGGGCCATCACCGATTGCGAGCTGTTGGATGTTTTTCATCCGGAAAGAGACGATTATAAATTTTAAGATGCAGTAATCGAAGCCACTGCTTCAAAAGAAAGCAGCCGGACAATTTGTTCCAGATAATTTTGATCAATCGTATCAAACTGATCCAATTTCTCGCTATCCACATCCAATACGCCCACAACCTGGTTATGATCAAAAAGCGGAACGACGATCTCCGATTTTGACAGGCTGCTGCAGGCAATATGTCCGGGAAATTTTTCTACATCCGGAACGATCAACGTTTTTTGCTGTTCCCAACTGCTGCCACACACCCCCCGTCCTTTTTTAATGCGGGTGCAGGCCACAGGACCCTGAAAGGGGCCCAGTACCAGCTCATTGTTTTTTACCAGGTAAAAGCCTACCCAAAACCAGCCGAACTGTTCTTTTAGCGCAGCACAAACATTGGCCAGGTTGGCAACCAGGTCCGTTTCTCCTTCTAATAAGCCTTTGATTTGCGGCAACAGGCTTTCGTATTGCTCTTGCTTGGTGCCGCAGATAATGGTTAAATCTTCTGCCATGGAACGAAGATAAAAGAACTTAGCCGACTAATGACGCAACAAAAGATTAAGGAAGCAAACGGAGCAATCGTTGCCCACAAAGCAGGAGTTGAAAAGAAAAAGCTGCCCGGAGGCAGCTTTAAGTTTGTATGGAACACTGAATTATTTAGGGTCTTCCGCCGCGGCGCTGATCCGCTTGTTGTTTTCTGTATTCTTCAAAAAAGGCGTTCACATCTTTAACTTGCTCGTCGGTTAAAGGAATCGCTTTGTATTCTTTGTTTTGAGCTTCGTCAATTTCATTGTTCTTTTTTGTTTTCTCTTCGGCGCTCAAAGCCTGGTCCATGCGAACTTCTCTCCTTTTGCGCTGGTTGCTAAAGTTGATTTCAATCACCTTGTCTGCCTGGGCATCGGTAATCTTGGTTTTTTCAATCAGGGCAGGTTTGATGCGTTCTTTCATGCGCTGCATCATTGCTGCCGGGTCCCGGTCGGGGCCGCCCTGTGCCACAGCCTGGCTGGCATATACGGTTGTAAGCAGAAAAACTAGCAAAAACAGTTTTTTCATTGTTGTTGTTTTAGGATTTGAAGATAGAAAATCAAAGGTTAACCAAGGTTAAAACCAAAAAGTTGTCCCCAATACCGTTTGGCTATGCTTGGTTTTCCTTTTTGCAAAAAGAAGATTTTTTGCAAAAGACCTGCCCGGGTCCTCTAAATTGCAGCTTGCAAAAATGAAAAGGATTTTTCTTTATATAAACGAGTACGCAAGCGAAACAAACAAAACCGTTTTTGCTGCATCGGTGCTTTTTGTGGCATTGGCAATTTTCATCAATTATCATTTTGGCTTGAACCAGGCCATCAATGCTGCCAGTGAGCCGCTGCAATTCTTTAGCTGGCTGGCTGTTTTTCTGTTGGCGTTTTGGTTTGCCTACCTGCTGCAGGCGGTTTTTCAAAAGTCTTCTGTTTTTGGCAGTAAAAAAGCGGTTGCCCTGCTGATTATAGGGCCGGTGCTTTTTGCCTGGAAAATGTCCTTTAACCTGGATTTCCATTTTTCCGATAATGCTGCAGAAAATGCCTACTGGAACCATGTGGTGTATTGGCCGGCCAAATTGCTGGTCGTTGCCCTTGCGCTTTATTTTGTCTGGTTGTTTGTTGACCGGGACCAGCCATTTTATGGTGTCAGCGTTAAAAACTTTTCTCCCAGGCCATATTTTATCATGCTGCTGATCATGGTGCCGCTCATCGCTGCGGCTTCCACGCAACCTGATTTTTTGGCGCTCTATCCCAAATTAAAAAACGTACAACAACTGACTTCCGGGGGAAATAGCGGTTTTTACAATCTGCTATATGAGCTGGCCTATGGAAGCGATTTTTTTTCCATCGAACTTTTCTTCCGGGGTTTTTTGGTCTTGGCCTTTGCCCGGTGGGCCGGCAAAGATGCCATACTGCCCATGGCTATTTTTTATTGCACCATTCATTTTGGAAAACCCCTGGGAGAATGCATCAGTTCTTTTTGGGGCGGATTGCTGTTGGGCATTGTCACCTATCATACCCGAAGCATTTTTGGCGGCCTGATCGTTCATTTGGGCATTGCCTGGCTGATGGAACTGGGTGGGTATTTGGGAAACCTGTATTGGTAAATATTTTTTGGCTGCCGCTTAGAGGAAAGGGTTATCCAAATAGCAGATGGTCGTTGACAGATGAGAAAGAAGCTGTCTTTGACTCACCTCTCACGTTTCACGTCTCACGATGGTTTCCCGGACAGCGGTTTAGCATCAGGTAATTCAATCAAAGCCCTAATCTTCGGTAAAAACAAAAAGCCCTCGATAAACGAGAGCCTTTTGTTCTGTTATTTGAATGCGGTTGGAGGAGCGGTCTGTTAATTACATCCCAACAACTCACACAGTTTTTTCTCCAGATCGGCGCCACGCAAATCCTTGGCGATGATCTTTCCGTTTGGATCAACCAGGAAGTTTTGCGGAATGCTTTGCACGTGATACATTTGGGCTACGGCATTGTTCCAGTATTGCAGATCGCTTACATGCGTCCAGGTTAATTTATCTTTTTCAATGGCTTTTACCCAGGCGTCTTTTTCCTGGTCCAGCGAAACACCCAGTACCGTAAAGTTTTTGTTCTTGAACTTATTGTAGGCCTTTACCACATTGGGG
>JAEVYV010000346.1 GCA_023392575.1 Bacteroidota bacterium
GGGTAGCCCCACCCAGGGGGCCAGGCTTAAAAACAGCACGGCCACCTCCTCTTTTGACGCCCGGGTACGGAAACCATCCTGGTATTTGAATTTTATGGCGCTCCCGACCGAGTAAAGCACCCATAAGGCGTAGAGCACCGGGGCGATCAGTACTTCCTTTGCCGCTTCCAGGGAACCGCTGGCCGCAAAAACAAGGACAAAGAGCAGGTAGGGCAGAACCAGAAAGAGGTACACACCCCTGCAGGCATGGTACTTCATTTTTTCCAGCCCAAAGGCCTTATACACATAATAGGGAAAATAACAGGGTGTGAGAAACCCGGTTGCATAGGCAAGGCATTCCTGGATAAAAAAGGATCCGGGCAGCCGGGGATCGGGCAAAAGGCCGCCCGTAATGTTATAGGCAATGAGCAGGGCCACCAGGATGATGTTCAGAAAGGTGGACCTGATGTCCGGCCGGGCCAGCCTGTGGATGATCAGGTAAAAGATGATCAGGACTTCCAAACAAACAAAAACAAAAGTGGCCACATGCATCTCGGTTCCGGGTAGCAGCATATCGGTAAGGTTTAGATCCGCTCATGTCTCCGTTTTCAGAAAGTACAAAGTGTAGCCCAGGTCCAACTCATGGTAAATACTGAACCCGTGTCTTTGATACCAGGAAAGGTTTTTTGCCGTGGACGTTTCCAGGCAGATCGTTCTTTGCCGGGACCTTGCCAATGTCATTACTTCCTCCAACAACCGGGTGCCCATGCCCTTGTTTTGCTCCCCGGGTTCTACCCCGATAAACCAGAGGTAATAGACCCGTTCCCGGGGCTGGAGCGCTTTTATTTTTCTTTCCCGCCTCCATGCTTTGTTCACATGGGAAATTCCGATACAGGTTGCCACCAGGGTGACCTCCCATAAAAAAGAACGAAGCGTTGTTCTTTTCTTCTCCGGCAGGAGCAGCAAGGCACAGGCTTTACTATCATCCGAAAGCAAGACCATTCCAAACCGATGACAAACCTTAAAAGCGTATTCCATTAATCGCCTGATCCGGGCCTGTCGATTCGTGTCCTGCCGGATAAGGTAATTGACGCTCCGGTTGTCATCAAAACAGTTGGACAGAATTGCCACCACAAGCTCTTTGTCCTGGTATTGTGCAGTTCTCATTTCCTGCGGGATTGCTCTTCTTAACGCTCCAAAACGCATGCCTCTGCAGTAAGCAAGATGACGGAAACGGGTAAAAGAATGGAGGAAACGGATTTATTTATCCTGACAAAGCTTTTGAGATGGGTGCCACAAGGGCATTGCAGCTACAGAGGGTCTGTTGACCAACTGACCATTCTAATCTGCCGTATCGGAGGAAAATACAGGAAGACTCTTAAATGCTGCAATCATCACGTTGATGGTCTAACAAAATCACTTAACCGGTCACCAATAAATCGGGCCCTTGCCTGTTCATGGTGTTCCAGGTTCGCAGCAATCCATTCTTTTAAATATGGGTGGGCAACCAGGGCACGCACTTCATTCTTTAAATAACTCCGCACAGATGTTGGTGCCGCCTCCATTTCATCCCATATCGTTGACCGGTGGTTAAGTACGTATATAATGTCTTCAAAATCATGACTGGTTCTTCCATCTAGTTTCCCCCGTCCTTTAAAGGCCTCCAGTTTAGAAGCAATAAAATATGGCGCACTGAAAATCCGCACGGTGTAATCTGCATCCACCTGAAAAGGAACCGCCTCCCGGAAACCTTCTTCATACCACCGGTTTGAAAAACCCAGTATGGATTCGTCTATGGGCATGACATCTACAGTAATGCCCTGGACGGTAAACGGCCAAACAATGCCGGATTGCCGGTCATGCTGAAAACCTTTTGAGCGCAATACCACTTCTATAGCCGCATATTCGCTTCAGGTATATGGTTCTACCAATATGTCTATATCATCCATCGGGCGCACATCCTCCGTTTCGCGGTCGGCATAAAGTGAGGCGGTGGCTCCGCCCACAAACACGACTTCTTCTGCCAGGCTGCCCAACGCATTATAGACGGTTCTAATCCTGGTTATATTATCCCTGGAGCTCATTGATTAGTTTGTTTTCCAGTAGGACAATCGCCATTTTAATTTCCCGCTTTCTCCCGACCCTTATAATATCTATGCAGGCAAGCAAAAGATAAAGTTCTGCATCCTGGGCAGCAGCTATAGGCAATGATGGGTATAAGGGCTCTATGGACAAGCCTCTTGCCTTTCCTTCCGGTGCGGGCCAGACATATTTGAACTCCTGTTTAAAATGGCGTTCAAAATAGGGATGTGAGTGAGCGGTCGGAATGCCATTGACCATAGCGCCCGGCACTTGCGGAAAAACATAATGCAGGCCATAACAAATAAACTCAAATAAACTTAGGCGGTTTACACTGCGTTTGGTTTCATCCACCAAACCAGCCAGCGAGCTGCGGTTTAAAGATTCCGAAACTTCCGCCGGGCTCAGGTTTAGCTCATGGGCAATATCTTTGAACTGCCACTCCGGCTTGCCTATCGTGAGCATTTTCAACAGGATAACAATGTCCTGGGGCCGCATACCATTATGCTTTCTCATAAAGTAAACCCACCTTTCAATTTGCAATTTGCGAATTGCGAATTGTCGCACAGGCAGGAGGCGCTTTTGACCTTATTAAGTACAAAAGCTGTTGCAGGTGGTTTGGTTTGGCACAGCAATTTGTCACAATGCAATGCCATGCCGAAAAGCAAAATAACGGAAATGGGCAAAGGAATACCGGAAACAGCTTTATTCATACATAAGCCTTTTATACAAAGTTTTTATTTGGTACACGGTAGGATACCGGATATTCTGCTATCCCTCCTAACATAATAAAGAGTGGGCTTTTCATGAACCAGGTAGGGCGAAGGGTGGGCTTTGCTATAACGGAGGCATGAATGCGCCAGGCTTAACTAAAAATGCCCTGTTTTAAAGCATACCTATGTTATTTCTTTCTTACCGCGAATACTTTTACAAGCCGCTTTTCCTGCATCAGTACAAGCCCATTTTTTAATAGATTTTGCTCTATGGATTTCAGATCAGAAAACCCGCCTTCTGTTTTCAGATCTATGTTCCCTGTAAATCCAGTTTCATTTACAACCAGGTCTTTCATGGCCGGCAGGTTATTCAGATAGGTCACCAGCAGGGAAATATTGCCATTGCGTAAATAGGGCCGGTCCTTATTCCCAAGCCTGTTTTCCGTCTTTCCGCCCCTTGATTGTAAGCTAATAGCGGGGTTCTTTCTCACCAGCACCCAGCACATCATTTTTCGTTTTTCAAACCGCCCGGTATAACCCGAGTATTGATTCAGCACCTCCAGCATTTTTGAATAAAGCCGGGGCGCCTCTTCCTGCGGCACAAGCACTTCCAGGGTATACGCATTTTCCTTATACCACTCGTCCCGTCCGCTGCCGGCAGGAGGCACCAAACCGGATGAGTCCGTCGCAAGAACCAACTGTTTGTCCGTCACCGAGGAGTCTAATCCCCTGGCAATGGCCTTATAGATATCGAAAAGCGCGGTATTGGCCATGGCCCTCCCGTAAACAATCCCGCCTCTCTCCCTGGTCCTGCTGCCGCTGGGTAGGCCTTCAAACCACCTTTTTGTGAGCACCGCATAGTTTAGCAAATCATCTGTGGGCAGGTCGTTGCCGGAGAAAAGCGGCCGGTCGGTATCCTGATCCTTTTTCATAGTAAAGGATAGCGGCACACCGTCCAAAACATCGCGAATGTTGGCGGCGGTCACCGCCCCGGCAGATGTAGTGGCAATGAGCCGGCCCGACCTTCCGATCCATACATAATGCGGAAGCAATTGATGCGGAAATAATTTACCAGTAAGCGTATCATTCACTACGGTGGTCAGCCTTAGCTCCTCCCCTGTGCGGGCCTTGTATTTGGCAAAAAAGGACTGCACTTTGGAAAGGTCGTCGCGGGTATTTTTTTGGTTGACCAGCAGGATCTTCACCTCCTCGCCAAATACCGCTTGCAGCGAATCCATCTTGGGAAAAGCATGCAAACAGGATGAGCACCAGGTGGCCCAAAAGTCCAGGATGACCAGTTTTCCTTTAAAATCCGAAAGCCGGGCGGTGGGGGCTGAATGGTGCAGCACATTTTCAAAAACGATGTCGGGGACCGTGTCGCCAACGGAAAGCGGTTTTTGGGCGAAGACCGAAAAGCAGGAGCATGATAATGCCAGGATTGTATAGTAAAGACGCATGATTAGTTGATGTTTGAAGAATTAATGGAAAAATGAAAATCCCCGAAGGAATGAAACGGCGGTACTGTAAGCTTGCGGAAGGATAAAGCTCAATAGCAAAACAAAAACAGCAAAAACAGGGAAGGATAATTTATCCGGTTCTGGGGGTTGTTATCCGGCGGTGGTATAAAACCATCCCGGTAACGATTAGGCAACAAAATTTTGCAACTGTCCTTTGCCTCCTTTTCCTGTTATGAGGGCAAATTTTAAAATAGAGCAATTTGCCGGAGGGTGAGCAATAAGGCATGGTCGGTTCACCGGGTAAGTTTTTTTAAGCACCCGGCAATTAACGGCTCTTTATTATAATGTAGAAAGGAATTCTTCAATCGGCGGGTGAACCTCAACCCAAACAGCCCGGCAACAGCCGGCATTCCGGATCAGGGGATTTTAAAATTGCACTGCCAGAGTGAACACTTCTTTGAGGCGGTCATAATTAATGGAATAATAAACACACTTCCCTACCCTTTCGGTTTGCACAAAACCAAACTTTCGCAAGACAGCCAAATGCTGGGAAGTTACCGGCTGCTCCACCCTTAACTTCTTGTACAGGTCGGTCACTGTCATTCTTTTATTTTCGTGGAGCAGGTGCAGCACCTTCAGGCGATTCTTATTATTGATCGCCCGAATGAGAAGCACTGTTTTTTGCAGCTTCGAGATATCTATTTGCAGCTCTTTGGAGGTAGCTAATGCTTCCATACATACCGGGATTGCAACCCACAATATAAAACTTAGAATCCACTATGTAAATACCCTGCGGAAGAAGCCATGCAATCAATTGCCCTCTAATTCTCAGCCGGAGCGCATCAGCCACCGAATGCGAACGCCGGTTTTGGTTGTTTTGTATTTGGTTTCAAAGGGTTGCACTGCCACCACGAATAACCGGAACACTCTTGCCAAACGGTAAACAGTAACCACTCGAACGCAGTTTTTCGGTAGCCAGCATACGAAAGCCGCCAGCAAGGGCAAAACAGCCATGTCCATGAGGACCAGTATGAATTTCAAATGAACGCTATTAGTTTTAAGTAAACCTGATGGCTATGCGAATCATCCTCTTCTTTCTCTTAATTGTATCCCTTAGTGGCTGCGAACCCCTGGCTCTGCATGGAGAAGTTATAGATCGTGACGAGAAGCCCATCAAGGGTGCCTTAATTGTAAATAAACGCTCAGGGCAACTGGTTTTCGAGACCCACAGCGACAGCGCCGGCCGATTTTTTCTGGATCAGATGCACCTGAATGACACCCTTGTAGTGGTGGCGCCGGGTTTTCAAACGGAAATGGCCGTTTATGATTACGCATTGACAAAAAGCTCCTGCGTTACGTTTTTGTTAAAGGCGGAGAAAAAAACTTCAATGCCCTGATCCCTGGCCTGAGTTGGCTAACTGTTTTAATGGTTTATTATATAAATCCAAGCTTTGATTAACAATACATTATAAACATAGTTGCATGAATTTTTAATTAAAAAACATGCAATTGGCAGAAACTTTTTAAATTTGTTATATGAGGAAACAGGAAGTTTTAAAAAGGCACCTGAAGCCAGGCCGGGTTTACCGGCGCCAGGATCTGCAACAATGGTCAACTGCTGTTGACCGGCATTTGCAGGAATTGGTAAAGGAAGGCGTGCTGGAAAAGCTCTCCGGCGGGTTGTATTATGTTCCGCGTCAAACCGTCTTTGGCAAGGCCCCTGCTGAAGATGCCGAACTGCTTACCACCTTTTTAAAAGACCACCGGTTCCTGGTGACCTCTCCCAACGATTACAATACCCTGGGCGTGGGCACCACCCAACTCTATAATACCCGCAGGGTGTATAATTACAAACGGCACGGAGATCATAAGCTGGGCAACCGAACCTTTCACTTCGTGCGCAAGCCTTATGTGCCCCAAACGCTTACCGCGGAATTTTTACTGGTGGACCTGGCCAACAACCTTAAGGAACTGGCCGAAGACCAGCCGGCGCTGGTGGAGAATGTGAAAAAGAAAGCGGCCGAACTGGACCCTAAAAGGCTCCGGAGCATGGTGAACAAACTGGGTACTGTGGGCACGAAAAAGTTATTTGCCTCCGTATTATAATTTATGGCTGCCATCTATTTACACGACCATCCTGGCTTTCCGGACCTGTTACGGATTATTGAAGAGCAAGAGGGCATTCTTGCCGGTTTGGTAGAAAAAGACTACTGGATCATGCATTGCCTTTACGGGTTGAAAAAGCAAGGCTATCGGTTCCAGCTAAAAGGCGGCACCTCCCTGTCCAAAGCCTACGGATTGATCCACCGCTTTTCGGAGGACATTGACATCCACATCGATCCCCCTGCTGAACTCGGGATCGTTGAAAATCCAAAAAACAGCAACGCCAAAAACATCGAAAAGAAAAAGGGCTATTACGACACCCTGGCCGCCGGGATCCGTATTGAGGGAATCGTTAACGTGGTGCGGGACACCGCCTTTGATGACACAAGCCGGTACAACAGCGGTGGCATCCGGCTGCACTATAACCGTTTCACCCATCCGGTAGAAGGGCTAAAGGACGGCATTTTGCTGGAAGCCGGTTATGATAACGTGGCGCCCAATGCACCGGCAATTATTAGCTCCTGGGCGTATGAGCGGGCAAAGCAAGCGAATATTGATTTAATCGATAACCGGGCAGTGGACATTCTTTGCTATGATTACCGCTACACCTTTGTGGAAAAGCTGCAAACCATTGCCACCAAGTTTCGAAAGGAAATGACAACCGGGGAAGTGGCCACGAATTACATGCGGCAGTATTACGATGTGTATTGTTTGCTGGGTGATGAGGCCGTGCAGGCGTTTATTGGAACAGCACCTTACCTGGAACACAAACTGCGTCGTTTTCCAAAAACCGATTTTGAAATTCCTGTTTCCAAAAACGAAGCCTTCCTGCTTTCCAACAAGGATACCCGCGAAGCCTTCCGGAAACGCTACGAAAAAAGCAAGAGCCTTTATTATAAAGGCCAGCCTTCCTTTGATGAAATCTTCCAACGCATTGCAGACTTTAAAGAACGGTTATAGAAGAAATGCCTTTTCAAAAATTAACTCCCTTGCTCTTACAAACTCTTTAGCTGACTTCCCGGCACAAGTTTCTAAAATACATAACCCAGTTTACGTTATGAGCTTTCATAGTGACCTTGGAATGAGATTTTGCCTTTGCGGCAAATTGTCCAACAATCTGTTGGACAATTTGGCTGGGCGGAAATTGACCCAGCCAAATAACTTACAAACTGCTTGGCTATTGCATGGACAAAATGACTGAAATGGATAAATCTATAGCGGAAATAGCTTTCTTTAAAAATAAATAGATTGATTTAGTTCTTTACTGAAGCGAAACTGTCTTAATAAGGATAATTCATCCCGAATTTTATAATTTTATCCATTATGGCAACAAGTACACTGAAAATTTTAAGAGAAGTAAATGATTATACGCAGGAGTTTGTAGCAGAAGATATTTTGGGTATTAGCCAGAACACCTACTCCCGCCTGGAGCAAAACCCTTCAAAAATTACTGCAGAACAAGCACAAAAATTAGCGGATTTGTACAAAGTGAGTATTGGTACTCTCCTCTCTGAAGCTACTCCGGTACTTACTTTCAGAGAAAATACGATCAGCACAAGTGCAAATGGCTATATTCAAAATAACACCATACAGAATGAAAATGAAACGGAAGTTTTAAAAGAACAAAATGCACTTTTGATCAAACAGAATGCAGAATTAATGGAATTAGTCAAGGTGCTGGGCGGCAAGCTGGCGAAAGGCTGAGGGTAAAGAAGTTGCTTTGACTTACTCGGTAGGGTCGCCTTTCTTCAATAACCTTAAAAGTTGAGCATTTTGTTTTCGAATCTGTTCTACTTCTTCCTTTAGCAGTTGAATGATTTCATCTTTTACTTTTAAAAGAGCTTCGCTATCATTATATAAATGGTTCACATAACCATTGCTTTTTTCAAAATGACAATGAGAATAAATAATTGAAAATCCGCTTGAAGGGTTTTCTGAGAGAAAAAGATGAGGTGGTGCTAAATATAACTCCGAAAGTTTTATAGCTGTCTCCACATCCACTTTTTGAATGCCGGATTCAAGGTCCTTGTACTCTTGTTCCGAAATTGAAAGTACTTTTGAAACGTCTGATACCTGCCAGTTTCGAAATTGCCTATAGGAGTATAAGGCCGAATTCATTGCAGTTATTTCAAAATGAGAAAAAGCTAATCAAACCCTTTTGAAAAGAATTCTTTAGGTGTCACTTCCAGGCCATCGATAATTTTTAGTAGCGTAGTCATTTGAATATCGTTAAAAGAGCCAGCCTCATACCTGCCCATTCCAACCCTCGAAATCTCTATGTCGTTTGCAAAACCCTCGTACGAGGTAAAACCCTTTGCTTTTCTTAATGACCTTATCCTTTCGCTCAATTGTAAAAAGAATAGATCATAGTCAAAATGGCCGAGGGTAGCTTTTTTCCTTTCCTTTTTCTTGACAGCTTTTGCCATGCTGCAATTAACATTTCACGCATATTTTAAATAACGTCTTATAATATGGCATACTATAATGAGGGTATTATGTAATTTTTTTGTATTTTCATTATAGCTTATAACACTGCTGTTCTACTAAAGTGAAGGCAAACCAACCTTATATAAACTCAATGTGGCCAACCGAAGAAAGCTTCATCGCCTTCTATCGCAATCATTATGCTTCTTTCTGTTTTTTTGCCAATCGCTTTGTAAACGATTCAGTTACCGCAGAAGATATTGTAGGAGATGTAGCTCTTAAACTATGGGAGAAAAAAGATGAATTGAAAAACATCAGTGCTCTTAAATCGTATTTTTACACCTGCATACGCAATGCCTGCCTGGATTGGATACAAAGGGAAAAAAGAAACTCAGGTAAGGAAGCCGTTTATTTACAGCAGGCCAGCCTGGAGCAGCGGAATGCCCTGGAAAACTTGATCCATGCCGAGGTGCTGCAAAGGGTAGAAGAGGCCTTGCACAGCCTTCCACCTCAATGTCAAAAAATCTTCACCAAACTTTTCATAGAAGGCAAAACCCTTTCAGAAACGGCAGATGAAATGGACCTTTCGTTAAGCACTATTAAAAATCAACGCCAGAGGGGGATTAAATTATTGCGTAAACAGTTTTCTGGATTCATTGCCCTCATCTTTCCGCTATGCTTCCTGTAAAAGTTCCACTTAAGCAAGTTTAAAAAGCAGGTTTAACAATAAGGTAGCAAAAAAGTTACCTTAATACTTATAAATATAGTAACATAATAGTTACCTTTGTGCCGGATCTTTGACATTGCGGTATTTCAAAAAAATAAAACGCACACTATGACCAGCACGGATTTAATCCGTCTTTTGAAGAAAACTGGATGGTATGAAGTTTCACAGAAGGGCAGCCATATCAAATTCGAGCATGCAACCAAAGCTGGACATGTTATTGTGGCACACCATAAAGGAAAAGATATTCCCATCGGAACTTTAAAAGACATTAAGAAAAAGGCGGGGCTTGAATAGGGCCCCTTGTCTTTGTCCGTGTCAAACTTGTTGCAATAATCCAAATCCATTGAAACCTCTAACTCTAAAAGCAAATCACAGTATGAAAGGAACAAGCAACACACCCACAAAATCAAATCAACGAGGCAGTCCACAATTAATCGTCGAGAAAAAAGACGGCGAACTATGGGGCCGCGTCACGATCAAAGGGACTTTGATCTACGACTACAGTAATACTTTACAATCATTAAAAAACAAATTAAAGGAGTTAATACTTGAATTTGAAAACAAGAAAGTAGATGACTTCGAAGTAAGTTATGATCTGACTTCTTTCTTTGAAAGTCATTCGTATCTGAATATTACAGATATCGCGAAACGTGCTGAGATCAATCCGACATTGATGAGGCAATATGCCGCCGGAATTAAATTTCCCTCAGAAGACCGCGTAAAACAAATAGAACATGCAATTCGGGAAATTGGAAAAGAGCTTACGAAAGTAAAACTTCATAAGCCTGACGCTGCCTATGCAAACGCTTAGGCGGAATAATCTAAACCGTTTCGACTACCTATCACTACTAACAAAATGCTTTATAAAGCCCCTCCCAGGAGGGGCTTTATCGTTAATGGGCATTTAAATGCCAAAACACTATTACCATAATAGGATTCCAATTACAAAAACGGAGGCTTGCTGTCTGCAATGCCGATATGCAAATTATCCCTATATGCCGTTCAGCTTTTTTTAAGATACTCCTTGTGTTTCTTCAGCGCAAGCACTCACGGCCGGTGATGTTCATAACGTCTTTCGGATAGCTGACGATACGGCTGGGTATTGGATTCATGGTACCGTATTTTAGTATCGTATCCTTTCGTGTGTTTTGAAAGGCCTACTCTAATTTAACCAGCCGCCGAAGGCTAGACAATGGACAAAGCAGGAAAAATCTTTGGCAACCGGGCCAAAAAAATTAGTTAACCGGGCCACGCAAGGCTGAGGTTCTAAAGAAAAATAGCTGATAACTATATGCGGTAGTTGGTAAAATAAGTGAAGGCAGGAATTAAGAAAAGAAACTGTCCTGAGCTGCCAGCATCGGGACAGCATTTTGGTTATTTGACTTGTAAAGTCCATCCAAAAGCGGGGGTATTTGACGGGCCTTCGTTACAAACGACGGCCAACTCTTGAGAATTGCCGTTGGCCTACAAAAAGGGAACACTCCGGATAACAGAGTCGGGGTTTGCTGTGTTGATTTTGTAGTCTGGTGCTGCCATACGAAAAAATTTTTGAGATTTCTTTTTCTGACTTATCAGTCACAAAACTAAAGCATTGGTCAGATACAAGCAAACATTATTTGTATTGTTTAGGACGCATCATTCACCTAATTTTGATTTTACGCTTATTTATCAGCCATTTTAAATACTTATCGTTATGGATTTCGGGGATAATATGATGCTCATTCGCAAAAAGAAAGGACTGTCCCAAGCTGACCTGGGCAGAATGATTGGCACCAGCGGTGATGTCATTGGAAGATATGAAAGAGGCGATATAACACCTTCCATTGAGGTGGTTTCTAAAATTGCTGATGCGCTGGAAGTATCGGTAGATTACCTGATTGGCAAAACAAAAATGCAGCTCGATAAACAGACTTTAAAACGCCTGGAAGATATCAGCACCCTGCCCGAAGAAAATAAAACCTTTGTCCTTAACCTGATTGATATGGCACTACGAGACTTTAAAGTAAAAAAAGCTCACGCCTCATAAAGCACAAGAGCCTCTCACTGAGTGGCTCTTGTGCTATCGGCTTTTTTAAAATGATAAGTACTATCGTTCATCCTAATGCTATCTGGTTCAAGCTTCCGAAAGTCCTCAAGTTCCCTCTTTTTGGTATTTACTGCCAACACTAGATATAAATAAATCATTCCTGCTATTACAATAACTGCTATAATAACCTTCTTCATTGCTTTACATTTTGGGTTCTCTCCTGATTTGCTCTTGGATTTGTTTTATCTTATTATCCCAATATGCCTTCTGTTGCGCAGGCGTCATAGCTGCAATTTTTACTTGTTGGTGTACTTGTTTAGGAGACATTCCTGTTGGTAAATTAAGCCCTGTATTTGTATTCAGCACCTTCATGGTATTCTGAGTACTATTGTTAGAATAAAGATTATACTTCTCTTTCCCACTTGCAAAATCCGTTTTTGACTGGGCAGCGTTTGCAGTGATAGTTTCGTCTTGCTTTTGCGTAGTGTTTATAACTATCGGGTCAGACAGTTTAGTATTACCAAGTTTGTTATCCGCTAAGAAAGTAGTTATTTGGCTAACCGTTAATTGACCCTCAGGTAATCCTTTAAAATTCTCCGAGTTTAGAGGTAGTAAAGTAACCTCTCCGGAACCGCTTCGCCCTGAGACTAAATCTGCACCTTTTTCATCTTGAGCTGCGCCCATTGAATAGACAAACCAGTTTTGGTTTTTATCCTGAAACACAAGCACTTGATGACCTAACCCTAAGGCAGCACTGTTATTAATACCCAAAATAGCTGTATCGCCTAAAGGATCACTATATCTAATCGGATTATTAAAACCAAAAGCATACAAACTTATAGAATCACTTGGCTTAGGATCAAGCTGCCAGAACCTACCTATTTGTGGGTCAAGGTTTCGGTAATGAGCATCGTACATGTTCAAATCAAAATCTGTGTTTTGCTCAATGCCGTTGAACTTCCTTTTATTTTCCACGCCTCCCGCCGCCCGTGAGCTGATCCCACTCATGGTGAGTCCAAAGGGATAATAGTAAGAACGCATTTTTCTGCGTTTACGGATTTTCACCCTGGTTCTTTCCCTAAAAACTATATCGTTTTTTGCAGCGGTCATTCTCCTGCACAAGATATAAAAAAGCTGCTGTTACTGGTCAACAGCAGCTCCTTTTCTTTACTTCTTCACCAATGGCAAACAATCTTTCAAAAACTGCATGGCTTCTTCCATTCTGCCACTCATAATTAAACACACAATCACTGCTAAAATTGCGATGTACACCCACTCAATGGGTTTGATTTCTGCATAAGCTTTAAATTTTAATTTCATTAAAACGGTTTCTTTTTTTAAATACTGAACTGCTTCAGTTTTTTATTATAGTGAAGCCAGGAACAAAAGTTTTCGCTTCTGCTACTGCTTCTCTATTATATATATCTGCGTTTTCAGCAAAAGCACCGTTTTCGCCACTTTTTTTAAAAATATTTCTTCAGGTGAAGGGTAAACAATCCCGCAAAAAATATAAATGATTGCCAGCACGAACTACAACCTTAACGGATCTCACGGCAATCGTTTATGTTTTTTGTGGAAGCCAAAGCCGCCACTGATGCAACTTCATTTATCAAGCTGACTGTGGCGGCTGCGGCAGGCTACGACTGTTCGCTATCTGTAAGGATTGTTTGTGCTGTCGGGTTCTTCTTTCCGTGTTCCTTCTGTTCAAAAAATTTATTCTGTAGTTGATGGTTGTTCTGTCGCTGGGGTGCGGTGGCTTCCTGCACGGCTGCAACCAAAAGGCAAAAGCGCTGGCATGCCCAGCATGAGTGATGGCTTGCCTTTTTGGTGCAATGCGGTGGTGGCTACTTAACATAAAGTGCCTATAGGATTTTTTGTGAAGGGCTGGCATGCTTGCATAAGCGTAGGCAAAAAATGCGAAGCGAACCTATAGGATCACTTTATGTTTAAGTAGCTTCAGGCAGGTTTTTTTGGCGTGGCTTTTTGCTTCGTGCGGTGGCTGCACTTGTTTGTTTTTTGCAAATACCTTTTTACCAACTACAGATTTCATTTGCAAAAAACAAAGTAGTGCAAGTGTGTTGGCTGCAAAAACCATGACTAAAAAACTGCCTGCACCAACGCATAATGCTTGTGTGCTGTGGGTTCTGTGCGTCGGCTCAAGCCTAAGCCGTGCATGTGGGTGGGGTGGGATTTCGATTTATAGCGGATGGAACTTTCTTATATCTTCCTGCAGTTCATCTATCACATTGGCTTTGTAATTCTCTGTTGAACTTACATACTTATGTCCGCTCAGATACTGCACTTTTCTAAGGTCGTATTGTTTCAGCCAACCAGTAATAACAGATGCTCTTATCTGGTCAAGGTTTTTTATCCTGCCGTTGATTTGTCGAAGTGTTTTTAAAATACCTTGTGTGATGCCGTAAAAGTTTTCTCCTTTGTTCCATTGGATAAATAGTTTGTCTGTTGCTTCACCTTCCTTTATAAACTGTCTTCTCACTTCGTTTATATAATCCATTAGTTCATATACCTGATGGCTTTCCAGTTGCATTATTCTTGCTGCTGTTCTTCTCTGTTGATGCACTGTTATTTTTCCTTCTCTCAGTTGCAAGTCCTGTAATCGGATGGCTGCCACTTCTTCTACTCGTAAGCCCTGATGAACCAATAAACTCACAATCACTTTGTTTCTTTTCCTGGATAAAATATTTCTCTGCTGTGGTGGTACGTTCTTTCCTTCTTCATGAGTAATTGCAGTCGGATAGCTGTGATAGAGTTCTTTCAGTTCTTCATCATTTAAACAGTCGTAGTACACTTTTCTTTTGATGCCCTGCACTTTGATATGAGCTACAGGATTTTCTTTTACTGCTCCTTCACTTATTAAAAAGCTGTAAAACTTTCGGATGTGGTTTAGGTAATTAGCTATCGTCTTTTGACTTGCTCCATGTTTTGAACTCCATTGCATAAACATCATGGCATCATGGTAAGAGATTTCTTCCAGTTCTGTAATGCCTTCATTCTCTGCCCAGGTTCTGAAGTATTCGGATACTCTGATGGTGGTGGTTGCTGATGCAGGGCTGTATCGTTTCAATAGCAGCCATTCTTTAAACTTGGTGTAATTGTACTGCATAATCATTTTGGTTTTGTTGTTCAATAAAGTGGGTGTATATCTGTGTGCTTTCAAGTGATGTGTGTCCTAAAAAATCTTTGATGCGTTCCAGCTTCATTCCGTTTTGCAAAAGATGTGTTGCAATGCTGTGTCGTAAGGTGTGCAGGTGTACGTCTTTGTTTTGCAGTTCTGTATTTGCTGTAAGCTCTATCAGTTGCTTTAGTCTTATCAGCATTGCCTGACCGCTCAACCGCTTTCCGATTTGTGTAACTAAAAAGGCTTCACACTTTTCTTTTACAAAGTAGGGTCTTGCATCATAGAGATAGTTTTGCAAGTGCTTTAATGATGTTGCTGTTATCGGAACAAAACGTTCTTTATATCCTTTGGCTTTTCTAACATGCAAAACCTGTCTTTCAAAAATGATGTCACTGGTGTCAAGGTGATAGGCTTCGTTTCGTCGTAGTCCGCAACTGTAAAACACGGTGAGCATCGCCCTGTCTCGTAACTGCAAGGCTTCATAATGAACTATGCCTTTATCATTCTTCTTTTGTTCGTATTGCAGATAGGTAACTTCAAAAAGCTCTTTCACTTCTGCTTGTGTAAGGATGTCGGTAACTTCCTGATGGTCGTCTTCATTCTGCAGGTCAAGCTTTGAGAGTTGTAGCCTTCCTGAATGTCTCAGGTAATCACTGAACTTTTGCAAGGCTTGCAAGTGTTTGTTTAGATATGCTGCACTCAGTCCGCCGCTTCTTCTTTTGTTGGTTCTCTCCTTCAGTTGATAGTAATGTTCTTTCATCAGTTCATTGGTAAGCTGGAACAGTCCTGCATATCCTTTGCTTTCTGCATAGTGCAAAAGCTCCTGTATGTAGTTGGGCAACTGGTAAACGGTTTGTTCACTGTAACCAAGTGTCTGTAACCATTCTTTGAAGCTGGCAATAATGTAGCGATACGCTTCGCTGTGTAGCGTTAATGTTTTCATGTCAGTAAATTTTTTGTGATGCGGTATGTGTTTCTAAACTGCTGTGGGCTGATGCTGTAAATGATTGACTGCCTTTCGTTTTCTTGGCTCATTTTGTTTGTGGGCTGATGTTGAGCCGTTGGGCTGTTGCTTTACTTTCTCCAATGCTTCATCCAGTGCCGTGCTAATGGAACTTTGCAACTGGTTGTATTCTTCTGTGCTTACGATTTCGTAATAATGTGCTTTGGTGTTTCGGTTCTCTATCTTTCTTATCAGCCCTGATTGCAATAGAGCCGCATGGTAACGCTTTACGCTGCTGATTGGTATTCTCAACTGATTGCGGATAGAAGTGCTGGTAAAAGAGCTCTGAGCCGTTTTTAAAAGATGCTCTTTCAGTTCTTCAAAGTAGTTTCTGGTTGCTCCATTCAGTTCATCACTTTTGCGAAGCAAAATGCCTTTCATGAGTTGGTTTGCTTCTTCAATATCTTCTATCGTGGTTTCAATAAAAATTTCTCCTGTGGTTTCATCTACTTTTTGCTCTCTCTGGAACTGCTTGTAAAAAGTTATCACTTCAATAAAAGCAAGGTAGTGGGCATTGGTTCTACGCTGCTTAAACACTTCCTTTGGTATTTGTAACAGTTCCGCATAAGGATTGATAACAGTAATAGGTTGTAATACTCTTTGAACGTTTTGCAGTAACTGTATTGCCCCGCTTTCATCGCTTACATTTATTTTTCCTGCACTTAAGCGTCTTTGATAGTTCATTATTCGGTCATCCTGCTCACTGCTTTCATCCAGGTAAATTAAAAAGCATCGGTTCGCATTGTCTTCATAGAGGCTTTCTTTTGTGGTGCATCCTGCAATGCAAACAGGTCCATAAACTTTTAAGTGTATCGTTTTTGTATTGCCGTTCTTGTCTTTGATGGTAACGGTTTTACTGATGCGTTGCTTTGATTGTAATTCTCTCAATGGATAGAGTGCTGACCAGATACCGTCCAGGTCTTCTATTAATATCAGTTTGCGTCCAAGTTCTGCTTTGTCGAAGTAGTAAAAAGCATTCTCCGTTAGTGCCGTGATTTCGATTTTATCTTCATCAGGCATCAGTTCACCAACCTTTTCCTGCAAATGACTTTTTCCTGTGCCACTGCTGCCCATGCTGATGATGTGCAAAGGCTTGCTTGTTTTTCTACTGGTGAAGATGAGCCACATAATATGTCTGTTCCCTTCTTCTCCTACAATACCGCTTCTTCCAATCAGTTCATTTGTTCTTGCAAGTAAATTCGGTTGCTGCAAAAAATGGATGGCTGTTTCCCGTTCTTCTTTTGTAAGATGCTTTACCTGTTTTACTTGTTCCTGCTGTTTGCTCTCTATAAGTTGCAGCCTGTAACGTTCCAGTTCATTGGTGATGTCGGATAAATCTTTGCTTACCTGTGTTACGCCAACTTCCAACCGTTCTGCAATCAACCTTGCAAGCTTTTCTACTTGTGTGATGCTGTATAAATCTAAGTTCTGCCTGATGGCTAATGCTGCAATGTCTGGATTGTTCAGGTAGTGCTGGAACTTACGGTTTATCACTTCAACCTTTATCGTTACTCTCAGCCTGTCCAGTCCTTCCAGTCGGATGCCGCCTAATATCGTGTAGGCGATTTCTTCTGTGTTGTAAGTGATGGCTTCGGGATTGGTGATGTTTATTTTCAGGTCTTGTGCCATAGAGAAAAATTTTTTCAGGTTTTTATCTGCTCATATTTGGTACAAATGTAGAAGATTTTACTTCTTGTGCTTATAATTTCTGATTTCTTTATTCCATATATGCTCAATACTTTTACACATCACTACTAAAACAGCGTAATTACTACCATTTATGAGCAGCTTCGGTAAAAAACTCAGAGAGTGCAGGGAAGAAAAAGGCATGAACCAATCAGAGCTGGCTCGTGCCCTGGGTGTGCATCATTCTATCATTGGCAAGTATGAACGGGATGAAGTAAAGCCAACGATTGATGTAGTTAAAAATATTGCTTCGGCTCTTGATACAACTGTAGGTTACTTACTCGGTGAGACTAAAAAACAGGATGCTCTTAAAGATACTGCCATGCTCAAAAGGCTTAATGATATTGCTTCCTTCCCCGATGAAGATAAAAAGCACATTCTCTATACACTCGATGCCCTTATCAAAAATGTGAAGCTTAAAGCCATTTAAAACAAAAGCCCCGTGAGGGGCTTTTGCTTATTATCGAAGTCTATTAATTCCAGCCTTAACACCAAAAATCAATAAAGCCAAAACTATTGTTCCTATAATAATTATTAGCCACCAATAAGGGATGACCCAGCTTATATAGTAGCTAAAAGACTTCAAAATATCCTTTATCCAATTACCTGTAAGCATTTTGTTCTGAACAAGGTCTATCCAACCTAAAACATAAGTTAGGAGTACCATTATAACTAAACTGATTATGATATACTTCATGACGTTTTTCACTATTTTTTCTTTTCATTCTTATGGGGATCTGCAGTCTCGAACATTTTGTTCCAATCTTCTATACTGTACGATTTATCACCCACTTTCACTCCTGTAAAATTTCCCTTATCATCTGTGGTTATAGAAAAACTAAAATCGGTAATCTTTCTATCCTTATTTTCTCCCCACAAACTTGAAAGTGGTGAACCTTCGTAAAAACCAACACCGATAAATAAATTAGTTCCCGCTGGATCTGTTATGAAGGCTTCAGTAGAAGGAAAGTTATCGCCTGTAAGTTTCCCGCTAATTGATAGTGTACCGTCTTTCTTATTTTCAGTAATTGAAAAGGAAGAGAAAACATCTATATTGGGTGCTCCAGGTGTCAGCGGATTTGCACCTGAGTGATGAGTTGCAAACTCAAAGTTCTTATTATCGCCACTCTGATTGATTTTAAATGAGCCTTCTTCTATTTTAATGTCAGGCTTGGCAGTTCTTTTAAAGCCTGGCGCTGCAGTATGCCATGTAGGCGAACTCCATGCACTTGCTTTTAAAGTGGTTTTATCTGTATCAAAATCTATTCGTTGATGAACTCTTGCAGTGGCATTCTTGTTCGTAGAATAGCTTCTATTGTCACCATGAAAACCACCACCAAAGCTTTTAAATGGAGCAAATGATCTAATAGTAATAGGATAAGGTATTAAACCAGCTATATCTATAAACCTAATTGGATTGTTGAAGGCATATGTGTAAGACGACCATGATTGCATCTTTTCACCAAGAGGGTCAATCACATGCCATCTTCCAATTTGATTATCATACATTCTGGCTCCATAATCTGTCCACTCCAACCCTGAACCATCCGAGAACTCCTGACGCTGTTCTTCCTTTCCGTTGTACTTAAACTTATTTGATAGTGTACCTGCCGCTTTGGAAGATATGCCAGCCATTGAGAGTCCGAAGGGATAGTAATGGGTTTCTTCCAGGATGGGGCTTCTTTTGTGCACCACCTGCACATTGTCAAAGAACACGTCTATATTGCTCTCATTGCTCACGTAAACATACAAATAACCGCTCTTTTGGGCAAGGATGTTTTGCAGAGCGGCGTCGTTCCAGTGGTCTTTAACCTGGCCGGCACTGCCCACCCGGCTAAAGCCGCCCTCTACATAGCGGAACTGCTCGTCAAAGAGCATGTAATTGATATAGGCCTTGGGGGAAGCAGAGGTCGTGCCATCCTCACCCCTGATAAAGGAGGTGGGCAGGGCATACGTGCTGCTGTTAAGGGTTTCCAGGTTTTGCTCACTAAGGCCTTTGGCTAAAGCGGCACTATTCATCGTGCCCAAAAAAGCATCAAAAATATCTTTGAGCACCAGTGCCGTGGAGTTGCCATTGGTATAGGAGCCGGAGCTGCTGAAATAGCTCTTGCCAAAAATGTCCATGCGGTCACCGGCCATGACCTTGATGACAAAACCCAGGCCTGTCTTATTTTGGGTGGCATTGAGCTTGTACATGTTAGCAGAGGTAGCCCCCTCGGTAACCGTGTAATCCGAGGGATAGGAAAGCGAGGCAATGCTGTTGTAAGGCGGATTGCCATTGTTGTTGGCATAGTCCAGAGTGCTGCTCCATCCGGGAATAGAGTTAGTCGGGGTGATCTTGGTATTATCAATGGTAAAGAACTCCTTTTCCCAATTGAGCATGGATTTGGCCCCTAGGGTTTGAGCACCCTCCAGGGTAGCGGCCGGGTAATAATTGGTTTGCTGCTCTTCGGTTAAGACCATGCGCACATTTCCCAGGTGGTCTTTGATGAAGTAGTCAAAGGCAAAGGAGGTAAAATTATTGGAAGCGTCTCTTAAGGGCCTGATCCTTCCTTCTTCCTGGGGGAGGAACTGCAATTGGTCCTCTTCATAGGTGCCAAAGAGGTAGAGGGTGGTTTTGGAGGGCTGGCCGGTTTCACTCACCACCTTCTTTAGCTTAGCACCTGCTGCATCATAGGTATAGGTAATGGTGCCCTTGGCCGTGGTGATGGTTTGGGGCAGGTTTAGGTGGTTGTACGCAATGGACGTAATGTCTTTGTTCTTGTCACTCGTCAGGTTGCCATTGACATCATAAAGGTAATCGGTGGCAGCAGCGGTTTTCGTTCCTCCCAAAGAGGTCAGATACGCCTGGGAGGCCCTAAAATCGCCCAGCTTGGTGTTTACCTCATTGGAGGCATCCACTACGTTTTTCAGCTTATTGCTGCTGGCAGCATAATTATAACTCAACTGGTCAATATAATCACTGCCGGTGAGCTTCCAGCCCTTTTGCTTTTGGGTGAGGATGTTGCCATTAGCGTCATAGGTGAGGTTGGAGACACTATAATCGATTCCCTGAGAGGTGTTAAAGCCCCCGTTGTGCTGGGTAAAGGCAGCCCCGGTCAGGCGGTTGACATTGTCATAGCTAAAGTCGTATTTCCGGACCTGGTCATCCCCGGTTGATTTCCAGACCATGCCGGTGATGTTGCCATTAAGTTCAGAGGCAGTATAGCTGCCCAAAGAAGCAATGGTTTGCTTGTCATAGCCCAGATCAAAGCCAAAGTAGTTAGACGTGCTGGTGGTGGATTTGGCATAATCTCTATTAGTGCCCAGCAGCCAGCCCCGGATGTTGTAATCATAACTGAGGGTTTCCAGGGGAGTAGAAGTATAGGTGATATTATCCGGGTTTTTCAGCCGGCCCAGCTCCTTGGTTTTAAGCTGCCCCAGCTCATCATAGCTGTGTTTAGCAAGGGTAACCTCGTTTTGGTTGCCTACTCTCTTTTTTACTTCCAAAAGCCTGCCCCCGGCATCATAGACGTTTTGGGTCAGCACCTGGTAGGCGGCAGCGTTCACGCCCCCCTTTTCATGCTTGGTGTGGCTGCGTAAGACCTTACCGGAAAAGTCATACTGGGTGGTAATAATGTCTGTGCCCCCGGAGAGGTTTTTGCTTTTGACCTGGATGACCCTTCCTTTTTCATCATAGAGGTTTACGCTGTAGAGGTACTGCTCCGGGGAAGACCCCAGCACCTTTACCTTGGTCCAGGTGACCAGGCCCCGGGTTTGAAAGGATTGGGCCAGCTCCTGGGCATACTCCGGGGCCGTATTATAGCTTAAATGAAAATTGGCACTGGTTTTATAGGTCCCGTCAAAATCTTTGGTGGGGGCACCGGCAGGAAGCAGATCATAATGATCATAGCCGGTTTCGGTGAGCAATTCAAAGCCCGATGCAGGTATAGTAGAAGCCGTAAAGGGATAATAGTAGTTGGTCCCACCTGCAGCCAGTCCTTCATGATAGGTTCTGTTGTTGCTCTCTGTCCACAAGCCGGTTTTGACCGGCCGGTTTAGCTCATCATAGAGCGTTACCAGCCATTGGCCTTGGGCCCTTTGGTTCCCGTCCTGGGTCAGCACCAGCCGGTCCCGTTTGTCATAGACCATATGGACTTCGGCTGCCCCGGGTACTTTTTTTATCACCATGCGGTTGCGCCCGTCATAACCATAGTAAAAACACAGCTCATCGCGGAGATCGGTGCCAATCGACCAGTTGCCCTGTAAAAGCAGGGCCTCCACGGCCTTGGGTTGCAGTACAAAGCGCAGGTTACCCAAATCATCATAGATATAATAGGTACACAGCCAGCCCCCATGGGCCTCGGTAAGGCCGGCACCGGGCTCTAAGAACTGCACCTTTTTTAAAATCACTTTACCTTCCTTGTCCTTGTATTCCACTACCTGCTTTCCCTTCTCATCCACCGTTACATTCTTATAGAGCTCCCCGCTAGGATACGCGGCACTGGTAGTAGGAACCGAGGAGGCAGTGCTGCCCGCTGTCCAGATCCGGACATCTTCCAAAGCGGTATTGATACTGTATTGCACCTCCACACCCTTGCCCGCTCCCACCCAGCTATCGCCGGGGGCAAGCGTTTTGGTGGGCCGGTTTAAGGGTGAGGCTTCAAAAACCGTTTGGCCATAAAAGAAAGTTTCCCCCTGCCCTTTAATGGGGCTGGTGGCTGCATTACTGTAAAACTCGGCCTGCTGGGCAAAGGGGTTTAATTTAAACATCCCATCACTCAGAGAGGTATTGCCCCCCGCAGGGTTGGCCGCAAAGGGCAGGTACTGAAAGGGCTCCCGTCCAAATTGGTCATACTCCACGGCCGAGACCATATCCTTACCCAAAGGAGTGATCCCCTTTACCACCGTTTGCAGCGGCCGACCCAACCCATCTATATACTGGGTCGTCATCCGCGCCTTGTCCAAGGGGGTGGCTACATTGAGATTATTGGGGTTTTGCTCCGGGGCTACCGCCTCCCAGGTGCGCACATAATTAATGGGAATACCTTGGCCATAATTGGGTGGCAGGGGACGGGGTGTTTGGGCCTGGGCCACTACCGAATAAAGTAAAAGAATCCCAAGAATAATATTTTTAATAGTGGTAGCTTTTAGCATGGCTTTTGTTTTGAAGCTTTGGTTGCTATTAGTTATAAAGTGCTATAATCGGTTGTATCCAAGAATGGAAGCCTTTCTTTGGGTATATTGCTGGAATTGCTGATCTGTTAATACAGACCGGTAGAGCGAATCCCGTTTGCTTTCAATTAGCTGTAATTGCTGTCGCAGAGCATCAGCAGCAGGTTGTTGCTTGGCAGCTAACTTTTGGTTATTCAAGCTTAAATTAATTTTATAAAGGCCTGCCTTTTGACTAGACGTCAGATGTAATGAATCCGCTACTCGCTGCGCCATCCGGTTTGCTGCCTGTTCTGCAGCGGAGCTCTGGGCTTTTGTTTTAAAAGACACCAATACCAACATCAAAAACAAAACTTTTTTCATAAATTATTTTTTAAAAACATTGTGTGAAATCACAATTACAAAAATCATATTCGGTGTAGTTCTGCGATGTTGAATTATCACTCCACCGGTAGTAAAACATGTTTACGAACATCATGATGGATCCATCGAAATAAGATCCGGAACAGACCTTAGTGCCCGTTTCGCATACCCCGTTAATACATTTCTTATCTGGCGCGGTACAATTGGTGCAGATGGCTGTGCAGCTTCCATAAGTATTGGCGTAGCTCTGCCCGTTGGCATTCACATCGTTTTGAGCCTTCTGATCCGCATCGGCCTGAGATACTGTTGAGTTGTAGGCGCCTGCGTAAACTGTATAGGTAACGGTTGAACCGGTAGAGCCACTGCCGCAATTGTTACGGGTAAAGGTGCCGGACTTGGCTGCATTGTACCAAGTACAAGTGCCATTACTGTTGGCATAGGCCTGCCCATTGGCATTCACGTCGCTTTGGGCAAGGTTATTGGCGGCACTCTGTGATACGTTTGAGGAATAGGTGCCGGCAGCCACTGTGTACGTTACCGTGCTACCAAAACTGCCAGCAGCACAGTTATTTTTGGTATAGCTCCCACTGACAGCCGTATTGTAATAGGTGCAACTTCCGTTATTATTGGCATAGGTCTGCCCATTAGCATTGACATCGTTTTGCGCTTTTTGATCGGCGTCGGCCTGAGAAATAGTAGAGGAATACGTTCCGGCCGCAACAGTGTACACTACCGTGCCTGGAGTTCCGCCAGCAGCGCAGTTGTTGCGGGAGAAGGTGCCGGATTTAGTAACATTGTACCAGGTACAAAACCCATTGTTATTTGCAAAAGTCTGCCCATTGGCACTCACATCATTTACGGCTTTTTGATCCGCATCGGCCTGCGAAAGGGTGGAACTATAACTTCCTGCAGCTACTGTATAGGTCACACTGCTTCCCGTTCCCCCACTGGCACAATTGCTGCGGGTAAAGGTTCCCGATTTTTGCACATTATAAAATGTACAATATCCAATGTTGTTGGCAAAAGTCTGTCCATTAAAGTTGACGTCATTTTGGGCTTTTTGATCGGCATCTGCTTGTGAAAGGGTCGAGCTATACGCACCGGCAGCTACTGTGTAGGTCACCAATGAACCAACTCCGCCTGCAGAACAGTTGTTCCTGATAAAGGAACCTGACTTTTGAGTGCTAAAAAAGGTGCAATACCCATTCGTATTGGCATAGCTCTGCCCGTTGGCATTGACATCATTCTGGGCCTTCTGGTCAGCATCCGCCTGCGAGATGGTGGACGTGTAAGTACTGGCTGCCACCGTGTAGGTCACTGAAGATCCTGAGCCTCCACTGGCACAATTATTCCTAGTAAAGGTGCCACTTTTGGCTGCGCTATAAAAGGTCGCAATACCGCACTCCTCTATCTGACCCGCATAATTGTAACAGTATTTCTTAAGGATATTTCTGTCCTGATCTCTTACCAGGCTTAACCTTCCAAACCCATCATATTCATAATAAGTGATGCGGTTGTTAATGTCCGCTTGGGAGCTGATGCCAATCAGGGGCTCATAGGTGTAGGTTGTCATCTGGGCGCCCTTAGGATAGAGCCTTAGCTCATCAATTGAACCACTACCCGTCACTGTAATAGTTGACTGACCTGAAATCAGATGCTCATACAGTGTCCAGGTACTTGATCCAATTGTAATACTTTTTAAAGGTTTGGGATAGCCAGTTTGCGTGCCGGCTATAGTGTAGGAACCATTTTTGCTCCAATAAGAAACCAAGTAAGATTTAGAACTAATTAAACCTGCCTTGGAAAGGTTAAAGCCAGTCTGACTGTAATGTTTGCTGCCGGTGATTCCACCAGTGGACTGAATGTTCACTGAATTAATACCAGCCCAGTTTCCGGTCCCATCGGCTTCAAAAGAAGTATAAGCTATAGAGGAAGAATCTGCATTAACAACTTGGGCGATGGGATATTTTGATACATAGTCCCAGATATAACTCATGACCACATCACCAATTTTTTGCTGTTCTGCAACCTCACCTGAAGCATGATATTTATTAATAGCAAGCCTCGCCTTGTAATGATCGTCCTTTATGAAGTTGTTGGATACGACATTGGAAACACTAAAGCTGGCCAGGTTCAACGGTGGATTGAGTTCTAGGCTATACACTGTATCAGGCTGAAGAACAGTGGTTTTGTATGTTGTAAGCACCCCCTTTAATACTTTTTCAGAATTATCCAGGTATTTTTTAGTCTGGTATGTCTCCACAGGCAAAGAAATTGCATTTAGAGATTTTAGGCGGTGAAGTGCTTTGGCAGCATTCACGGAACTTTCAGCAGTACCATAATCCAAGGGGTAACGGATATTAGTAATATAAATCTCTCCGTTACTATTTTTTTCCTTTTTTGTTTTAAGCTGGAAATTTTTGTTAGAATATTGATATTCGTTCCACTTGGTCAGGTATTGGCTAGGCACGCTTTCATGATATATATAAGTGGTATCCGAGGAGATATTGAAGGCCTCTGCTTCTGTCAAATAGGCTTCACCTACCAGTCCCTGATTTAGACTCCAATTGCTTTGTCCTTCACCAATTATTTCAACATTTTTACCAATTTTTACAGACTTAGAACGCTTCGTCGTAGTATCAAAAGTGTGAAATTGATATTCAATAACTTTGGTTTCAACCGGCACGTAGACACTATTCTTGTAAGCATATGTTGTTTCTCTTTTTAACAAACCTCTTTTCCATTCCCGATCATTGGCGGGAGGAAATGGGAAGGACCCGTTCCACAAATCTGAATGATCATTCCATGTAGTGTAGTCCAATTCCTTTTTACCATTTTCTCCATTAATACCGTACAGAGTAGTTACTTTGGCGTATCCGATTGGCTTTCCCCCAGCCAGTGTCAACGGGTAATTAGTGACTGAGTTATAGACTACGTATTCAGTTGGGGCTCCACCGTATTTATCCCGGTTTACCTTGGTATAACTAAAATCAGGAAAGGGTGGTACGACTCCCGTTGAAGGGCTTGATGGAAGGCCATCTTGGGTATAAACAAATTTTTGAACAGTAGCATTTACAGGATTGCTAGCGTTGGATCGGATTGTCTTAATTCGCAACCCTCCGTATGGTCTTGTCTTAAAATAACTCGAGTCTTTATAAACATAAGATTGAAGATCGACATAGAAAGAGGCATACGGCCTGCCGGCAAATTCTGTTTCTATAGTTCCTTCAATTGTATAACTTCCCGCCGGCAGATGTAGGGTATCATTTGAGGAGGTTAATTCTTTGTAGTATCCATTGTTGCCATAAACCTTTACATTTATATAGCAAATCACATTGTTATCGGCACAAGAGCGCTGAAGGTTTGAACTTACATAGAGGTAGCCGGTTTGGCTGGCTTGACTGGGAGAAACCGAAAAGGTGTTTTGAAAGGTTTGTAAATAATCCCAAGCTCCTTCTGGATTTGAGTTATTCCCACTTAAAAAAGTCAGAGTGGTGTGATCTTCTTTGTCAAAGCCTGGTGGAAACCATTCTGCGTAAGTATTTCCTTCATATTCAAATTCAGTTACCCCTCCAGTAGGATACTTTATTTTTTCCAAAACACACGCCTTTGCATAGGTAGAATCAGGTGTCTTATCTGCACCCTGCATAGGTCCTGTAAGTGACAATTTGTAACGGACAAATTCTGAGTTGTTCTTTCCATTGTAATAACCCCAATAATCTTGGGCATTAGAAAGTCGTTTTGGAAGCTGGGTCGAATTATATGTAAAACAATAAGAGCCTAGTGAAAAATTGGACTTAACTTCTTGAATAGAATCCAATCTCAGGCGGTACAGATTTTCATCCATACCCCCACCAACGTAGGAATTTGTAAAATAGCTTTGATGTAGTTTAAATTGCTTTATCGTATCGCCAAAGGCATTAATGACGGCTATCCTATCCATTGAAAAATTCAACTCATCATCCAGCCTTGGAGTGCTCTTGGGCAGAAAAACGACTTTACCAGAGGAAAACCTAATTTCAGTTAAGGTTTTAGCAGTAATTGAGTTTTGGCTGTAAGTACTTACTGTAAACGGTGGAACTGTGGAAGGATTATAACCAAAAGGAGTGGTATTTATTGTTTCAACTGCTTTTGTTCTGAAAAAGGACATGCTGTTTGTGTAAACAAAATGTACTGAGTCTCCCTTTATATTTACGATATCGCTTAAGAAGACCGAAGATGACGTGTTGATGGCATTTCCACTTGTCCACGCCGAATTACTACTCATTGTGTAGGGTTCGGCCTGAGTGTTTTCATAATCCTTAAAAATATATCTTGTTCCGTCTCCGGTGGTGATCACCCATTTATCCTGAAAAGATTCAACTCGCAAGTCAGAACGAGGACTCGTTACTATTTTTCCCTCATCAGTAAAAAAGAACTTACCGGAACCTCCGGGAAAATTGAAGTAAAATATATCACTCTCTGAATCAATGATTCCTCTAAGAATATTGAGCCTATAGGCCTCTTTCCGGACCGCATCCATTTCGTGATTATAATATTTTCGTGCACTGTCATATGCATATTTAAATCCATATCCAAGCATTTCGTCTTCTAACCCCCTTTGCGATCTTGAGATCACTCCGCCAGACCTAAGACTCCAGCCCAACCCAACACAAGAAGCCATTTCTTCCACCTTTATGCCTCCTGCATGATAGTCCAATGATATTGGGACCTGGAGCTTTCCTTCAACAATTGTATAGAATGGTATGGTGATTTCTGGTATACCGGTGTAATAACCTACTGGTATTTCACCAAATTTGCCTAATGAGGCAGCATTGGGAGAGGTGGGAAGGAACTTTGGCAAATTGACTTCCATATTGATATTATTTTGTGCAAAAACGTAAGCGCTGATAAAACAAATTGGAAGAAAAAAGGTCCGTTTCATAAAAATCATGACTTGTATATTGTTTTCAATTATTTTATTTCCAGTTATACCCCACCCGAAACACAATGGCCTGGCTTCTGGGCACCTGCTGGTAGCTCAAAAAATCCCAGAGCAGCTTCAGCTCGCCCTTCATCTTGCCCCCCAGTTTGTACTTCTTGGAAAGCCCCACCAGTCCACTGTGCTGCCAGGACGAATGATCCCTTAACTGCTGAAGGGAATGGATCTCACTTCTATAGTTTTGTTCATAGCCTCCTGAGACAAACCAGGAGCCTTTTACCTTGAGGTCCAGATAGCTTCTGAGGCCCAGGCCCTGGTGGGTGAGCTTTATGTGGTTCCAGCTCCTACCCCAGCCCAGCTTATAGGAGGCACCTACTCCAATTACATTTTTATCACTAAGCTTATAGCCCAGTGAAAGACCCAGGTCCGAGGTGACGGGAAAGTAATTGTTACCCCTACCGGTTTGCACATTGGCCCCATATTCCAGGCGCTGAAACAAACTTTTGGTCTTTTGGTGATTGGGTGTAAAGCCCTGGGGTAGTTCAGGATCCGCACTGCTGTTGCCATAGCTTCCTGTGCTGTATTGGTTGATCTTACTCTTTAACTGACTAAGCTCTCCCTGGGCCGCCTGCACATTCTGTTGCAGCAGCTGGGTGGTATTGGCCCCTGAGCCAAAGCGGTCTGCGAGGGCTTGGTTGACCGAAGCCCGGGTTTGCAGCCCGGGAGGCACTGCAGCTGTAGCCCCACTGCTACCGGGCAAGGAAAACAAGCTGCCAAGCATGGAGTTTTGGGCAAAGAACTCTTTAAACTGCGGCACGTGCAACACTGCTTCCATGAGTTTTTGTTCCAACTTATTTGGGTCTTCCCAGAGCTCCTTGTACTCTCTAACCTGGGCCTGATAATAGTAGGCCTGCTTTTGAAAATTTCTGAGTTCTTTGATCATACCCAGGCTTTCCAGCTGTTGCTTTAAGAGTTTTTGCCGTTCACCAATGTATTTTTTGATATTATCAGCCTGGTTGAGCTTTGACTGTAAAGAAGTGTATTTGGAAAGGGTTTGCTCTACCCCAGCCCCATTTACCAGTCCTTTATCTTTTAAAAAATTCAGCGAAGTAGTGAGTGAGTCCAGATGGCCGGAGTACACCGCACTGTATTTACTGACCTTTTCGGGGACTTGCTGGAGCTGCTGGTATTTCTGCTCCACCCCTTCAAAGAGTTGTTTGGCCAGGGTGGAGTCTTTTTTCCAGAGCTTTTTATAAAGCCTTTGTTCTTGCTTTTGCAGTTTTAAAAGATAACGGGTAGTTTGTTTATCGAGGCTGGTTTCTATAGCGGCCGCTTTCTTATCTAAAG
Source organism: Bacteroidota bacterium (assembly GCA_023392575.1). Lineage (GTDB taxonomy): Bacteria > Bacteroidota > Bacteroidia > Chitinophagales > Chitinophagaceae > Flavisolibacter. The sequence continues at coordinate 29,119 of JAEVYV010000346.1, forward strand.
CCGCGAATAGCTTTTGGGGAGAAGCCACCACCCTATTTAAGGCAGAAGAATCCTGCCCGTAAGAGGTAAGGCCCCCTACACTGAGCACTATAAAGGACAAAAATCTTTGCAAGCAATTAATCAGTTAGTTGGTTTAAGTGGTCCTTCCAAATCTCAGAACTATTTCCCTACCGACCAACGTGGAAAACACCGGTAAAAAACCGTGAAAACACGGTGGTTTAGCTCAGCAATAAGGCTTTGCTTTAAAGACCAGAACAAACCACCAAAACCTTATGCTTATGAAGGCTTGCCCCTCCCCATTCCAATCGTGTTGGCCGATGACCATGCCCTGTTTCGCCAGGGATTTAAAAGCTACTTGCAGCAAACCGCTTCCTGCCAAATGCGGGTGGTGGCCGAAGCCGCCAATGGCCGGGAGCTCCTGCGGGCCGTGGAGCATCATCAGCCCCAGGTCGTCATCACTGATGTGCAGATGCCGGGGCTGAGCGGCCTTGAAGCTACCCGCATCATCCAGCGGGAGTTGCCTCATATCTCAGTGCTTGCTCTGTCAATGAGCGAGGACCGGGCCACGGTGCTGCAGATGTTTTCAGCCGGGGCCAAGGGCTACCTGGTCAAGAGCGGCGACCCAGAGGAAATCTTAGAGGCCATTGAAACCGTGGCCCGGGGCGAGACTTATTACGGCCCCTTTACCGCCTGTTTGCTTGCTTCCGTTTACACCTTGCAAAAGGCAAAGGCCCTTAAAAAAACAAGACAAACCACCCTTTGTGAAAAGGAATTGAGGATCGTACAACTCATCTGCCGGCAACTGAGTACCAAGGAAATCGCCGCAGAACTAAGATTGAGCAACCGCACCATTGATGACTACCGGCATAAGATTTTAGAAAAAACCGGGGCTAAAAACATGGTGGGCATTGCCCTGTATGCGGTGAAAAACGGGTTGGTCACTGCTGGGGAGCTGGACGAGTAAGAGAAAGAGACTTAGGGGAAACTGACACGTTATTTGACGGGTCGTCGTTAGAATTGACGGCCAAGTCTTGACAGCTGAAGTGGTCTACAAAATGGAAGACTTCGGATAACAAGGGGATTTTCCCGTTTCTATTCCCGTTTTTACACAGTCAAAACAAATAGCCGCCAACGTTCATTTATTTGCGAAGACGGGGAATTCATTGATTGTTCAGCCCGGTACTAATGTCCATTTAAAAATATGGTTTTTAAGTTATGAACTAAAGCTGAATATTGAACGTCGAGCCAGAACCACTGCTGATGTTTACACATAGCTGATATCACAAAGACTAACCCTGCTTTTGCAAATACTTTTGTTGTGCGTTTGTGCTAATCAATGCATAATTGAATCTTGCCAAGCTGTTATCAATAATTCAAATTAACCTTGCGGTAACCTTCACTATTGTCAGAACTCATAACAATATTATCGGCTGAAAAATAAAAAGTTTCGGATGTCTCTACCCAATTCCAGCTATCAATTGTTCCCGGTACTCCGACCATCTTACCAGAGATTACTTGACTATCTATTGATTCAATTCTCCACTCATCATCACTCCAAATTTCAAGTTGAACAACCAAGTGTCCTTGAACACCGTTCGGAAAATCTTCAGTGTAAGGCACTGCTTGACCTGATACTGCTGTTCCTATTCCTGTCGGATTTTGAAACTCCCACCAGTAAGTACCAACCTCACCTCGGTCTAATCTTCCTGTTTCACCAGGTTCCTGATTGACAAAAACCAGTTCATGTCCATCTCTGAAAATTCTAATAGTTACTCGAGAGTCAGTTCCACTGCCTTCTTGATTCGAGGTATGGAATGTCCAATTGATTTTTGTTACTTTTTTCATTTTTGATTTATTTAAAATTTTGTGCTTACTCTATTTGGTTTTCAGCATCCCCGTTTATTTTTTGTCTGTCAATTTTATGCAGTCAGTTTCAATTTAGCAGTGTCGCCAAAGCATGACGTACAGCACTAATATTTACGCATAATCCGAAACTATACTTTCCCTCAACTTCTTTATTTTCAGCAGCCATGTGTTGCGGTTTATTCTTCTGCACTTGCGTATACAAAAAGTGCCTCCTTAGATCCTGAATAGATAGGGCTTTCCATAAGAACCAGGCGGCATTTCCCTGAGGCTAAAGCAGGAATAGTTTACAATAAGTTGAATGAGGAAGGATTATAAAGCAGTTCTAAAGGGTGTACGTTTTGGTAAGGAGAAGTAAAGATAGACTAGTATCTTATTATAAATATAGTGTATTTGTTCGGCGCAAAAAAAATTAATATAACAGAATGACAGCGAGATTGGTAATGCCTGAAAGTTTTCGGCATTGGTTTTTAAAGACTGCTGATTTGCAGAGGTTGTACTACAGGGTAAGAGGCGCCTTGCAGCTCAGCAGTTTTTGTAGTGCCGGCAGCCTGCTTGCCGTTTTATGGCGGGGTTAGAAGTTGGCCGCCTCGATGGCCATATCAAATTTGCTTTCCAGCCTTAGCAAATTGTATGGTACCCGGGAAACGATTTTCCATAGGCCGTTATCGTCGATTTCCATTTCAAAGCTTTTGCCCCCGGAAGTGACCAGGTAAGCCACGTCATCTTTTGAAAAAAGGTATTCAAAAACAAAATCCTTTCCTTCTATGTTTGTTTTAAAGTTTCGCATAACCGAAAGTCCAATCCAATTCTTTTACTTCTATAGTGGTGATTACAGAAGTTAAGTTATTTATTAATTTCAGATAATGGACGACAAGGCTAATTTTTTTGAACTGGATTTTAAAGGGGGCAAGATCAGGGTGCAGCGCCATACCCTTGCCGGAACACAAACGGTGTACCAGGTGGTGTTTTCAGACGGCCGTAAGCCCCTGGTGTTAACGAGGGCCACCCATGCCAATGCCCTTCATTTCTGGACATCCCTACCCGAGGGCCGGCAAGAGGAAGCGCAACAAATAGGTCCCTTGATTGAAGAACACTATAAATAATCTTTTATGTGCTATTACAACGGGCAAAAAGTTACCCGGGAAGAATACATACGGTTAAAGAATTTGGAAAAGCTGGTTGCCCATTACGACTTCCTGGACAGGGATTTGTTGGTCGGGTTTGACTATAATGTAAATGCTGTCCTGAAGCCTGTGGAGGGCAAGGAAGATTTTGACCTGGTACAGATGGAATGGGGGTTTATTCCCCCCTATCTTAAAACCCGGGAAGACGTGTTTAGGATGCGCAATGGCTACCAGGACGAAACCGGCAAGTTTCGCCCGGCCATGATCACCCTCAACGCCGTTGGGGAAGAACTGCTGGCGCCCCGAAAAATTTACCGGCAGGCGGCCCTCAGCAGAAGATGCCTGGTCTTATCCACCGGCTTTTACGAATGGCGGCATATCCACCGGATCAATAAACGAACGGGACAGCCCAATAAGACCGCCGAAAAATATCCCTATTTTATTTCGGTTAAGGATCGGAACTATTTTTTCATCGCGGGCCTCTGGCAGCCCTGGACCGATCAACTAACCGGGGAATACGTGGAGACCTGTACCCTTGTTACCACCCGGGCCAATGCGCTGATGGAGCAGGTGCACAACAGCAAAAAGCGAATGCCCACCATCCTGGATGAAGACCTGGCCTGGGAGTGGCTGTTTGGAGACCTGGAGGAAAAGAGGATTTTGGAAATGGCCACCACCCAGTTTCCAGCAGAACAGATGCAGGCCTGGACACTGAAGAAAGATTTTCTTCATTCCTTAAGTCCCACAGAGCCCCATGTTTACCCCGACCTGCCCCCGCTGGATGGCGAAGAAGGGGCCACTGTTTCCGTGGAGCAGGCCAGCTTGTTTTAGATCTTAAAGGCCTGAAACAAGTTTTCTGTAATCGGCCGGTGCTTGCTTTCCGATCCGGCCGCCCGGATCAGGAATTTTTCGCCGTACTGCTTTTTCACGCTGTCAATAGCCTGGTACAACTTAATCGACTCCTGGGTATCATCAAAGAGGTTGATCTGGAAGGTGCCGGGAATCAGATCGGTAAAGCGTACACCAATGAGCCGGATCAGCTGCCGGCGGGTGTACAGCTTGGCAAAGAGCTCCTTTACTTTTTCGAGCAAGACATGATCGGCAGCCGTATAGGGAATGGAGGCCTGTTTGGTTTCGGTTTGAAAATCGCTGTAGCGGATCTTAACCGTGACGCAGCCCGTGAGCCGGTTTTGGCTGCGCAGTTCAAAAGCGATCTTTTCGGTCATCCGCACCAGTTCTTGATGGATCAACCGGGTGTCGATGGTGTCGGTGGGAAAGGTTTCTTCGGTGCTCAGGGATTTTTGTTCCCGGTACGGAACCACGGGGCTTTCATCAATGCCGTTGGCTTTCCGGTGCAGCTCGATGCCGTTTTTACCCAATAGATTGTGCATCAGGTTAACCGGGATCTCGCTTAAGGTCTTTACCGTTTCCACCCCCATTTTGAGCAGCTTGTAGCCGGTTTCTTTACCAATGCCCGGCAGCTTCATGATGCTTAAGGGTGAAAGGAAGGATTTTTCACCACCAAACGGAATTTCCAACTGGCCATTGGGCTTTACTTCCCCGGTTGCCACCTTGCTGATGAGCTTGTTGGAAGCCAGGCCATAGGAAATGGACAGGCCGCTTTCTTTGGTCACCTTTTTTTTTAGCTCGTCGCTGAATTTCAGGCAGCCAAAGAACTTATCCATGC
>JAEVYV010000019.1 GCA_023392575.1 Bacteroidota bacterium
AAATCAGGTCGATGGCCAGCTTTACGGAAAAAGATTGCGACACCTTGAAAAAAGTATTCGACAGCAGCAGGCACACAACAATGAACAACGGCCTGATGGACCGGGCTTATGGCTATGATCCCGACGACAACCACAAAGTAACCCTGGTGCTGGCGGTTACAGATACTGCCAAGGCCCAGGCTTTTTGGAAATCCGATTTGTTGAAACAAGCCCGGGTTCAGTCAGGAGTGATCGGCACACCGAAAAGATTTATATTTCATGTAGTGCAACGGTATTAGTAAGAAACTACCTAAGGAAACATCTTTTGTGCTGACCAATCGCAAGCGTGTTGCGTTTTCTGCCCATTCCGACTTGTACTAAACAAGGCTAGCGTTTGGCAACCCAAGGCAGTGCCAAACGCTAGCCTTTTGACTGCTCTTATATACAGAATGCTTGTCAACAGCAACAATCAAAACAAAGAAGATGCATGCACGGCAAATCCTGAACTCAAACCAACCCTATTGCAAAGCAGGCTTGGTGAATGACCAATGCGTGTGGATGATCTTCCAGCAGCCCTCTGGGTTTAGTTGATATACTTCCGTACAGTTCCACTGGTGAGCTTTGTCATTTTCGTAAGACACCAGGTTGAAGGTCAAAACAGCCATTGTTCCCCGCCCTGAACCCGTGGGTTGATTAGCTCATAGCGGTCTACTTTTACCATTCCCCAAATCTGTTCGTAAAGGCGGCTCAGTTCCGAACGGCCATTCAATCGCTTTTCCAAAAAAGGGTCAAAATAGGTAACGTCTTCTGTGGACAATTCGAGATATCCAGAGGGGTCGCCCTGATTCCATTTTTCCAGGGCCACTTTTTCCAATGCAATGATTATTTCTGATACGTCGTTTTCAGCCAAGGATGCAGTATTTGTACTCATATACAGAAGTCGTTTGGTGTAAATTAGTCAATGAGGTAGTTGCTAAGATAAAGAGCGTTCTCAACTAATTTCAAGTGAACTTGTCGGAACACTTTTTAAGCAAAGTGAAAGAAAAGTGCATTTTCAACAGCGCCAACAACTAAGCTCTCTCCACCATACAATTGTAGCAGCCAGCCTTGGCGTTGTGCACCTGTATGTATGCCACATCCGGATTGTCCAGGGCCTCCGAAAGATAGGCAGAAAGATTGCTGCCTTCCAAAACGGCCGTACCCACCATCATTCCATTGCTGTTGTAGTGGCGGACGGACAGCAACCGGTGGTGAAGCATGACCGGGATTTGATTTACCGCTAATTGTGCAGTGGCCGCATGTCTTCGTACAAATATGGGTCCTATGGCCCGGTAAGGCGATTCCGTTTTGTGGTATGGATACGTCAGCAACAAAACTTCCTCTCCTACGGGGGCATCTTCCAAACTAACCCGGCAGGGAAAACCGGGCTTTGTATTTGCGGTCATTCGAACAGCCCCCATTTTTTTCAATTCATCGTCGCTGAAGAGGAAGAGTTTTTCAAATTCTTCTTTGTGCAGGGGTTTGATGATAAAATTAGCCATGTGCTTTTTGACCAAAGGTGGAGAAGAACGCTTTTAAGGGCAACCCGAAACTTGCGCTGTTTGTGATCCGGGCTTGAGGGGGATCAAAATTTTTCTCTGGTACATTCAGATTGTTGTTGCTGTACGTTTCAGCAAACAAATCGGCCCTTGGAAATCCTTTGCTGCAGAAGTTGCTCTTCGGTGTGCTTTCTTTTTCAAACTATTCTTCTTCGCCGCGCAGGCGAAAGAATTTTCTTATGCCATTACCGAAACCATGGTCAGGGCTTGCTTCCCCAATGCTTCGTTGCCGGTAAGAATAACCTTGTTCCTGACCTGCTCCAGCCGCAAGCTTTTCGAAAACAACTTCCAGGACGTATCCGGGTCAATTTGGATCTCGGCTGCCGGGTTAACCGAAGCCGTTTTCTGCAAGATCCATTTGTTATCTCTTCGCACCAAATACCAGATACCGCCGATTTCTGTGGTGATGGTAATTTTGACGACCGTTCCTTCTTCAGCCGATATGGAACGAAAGGTATGCGGCAGGGCCAGCATAAAAATATCAATGAAGGGATAAAACAGTTCCCGGCTCATCAAACCCGGTTTGTGTACCGCATCGCGAATTTGCTGCTGGTGCAACCATTTTTCGGTATACTCCCGGGCAGTTTCCATCCAGTTTTTGCTTTCGGCTTCTCCGGCCCAGTCCACCGCCAGTACTGATTTCCCAAAGGGATCCAGGGCGGAGAAATAATTGCAAAACAGCGGCCCGGTTGCTTCGTGCAAAGCAATGAGCATTTGCGGACTGACCCGCCTCATGGCTTTCACCCAATCGGCATTCAGGCCATTTAAAAAACGCACCAGGTCCTCGTGAGAACGGATGTCGGCCTTCTCGCCATAAAATCCATCCCGGCAAATCGAAAGAACTCTGATGTTGCCGTCAAGCAAATGCGCCGCTACATCTTTCACCTTCCAGAGCCGGGCAATCGTTTGCGCCTCCCATTCCGCCGGGGTCAACGACTTCAGCAGACTAACGAGCTTTTGATCCAATACGGGCAGCAGGTGCGCTACCTCAATGGGCATGTTGGTTTGTTGTTTCATAAAGGAGCTGCCGGCGCTAAGATATACTATCAAAGTTTATTCGGATGTATTCACGAAGAAATGTTAAGAGATGTGTATTTGTCCGCCAAATGCCCAATCCCTCATTAAAAAAAGGTCAACTTTAAGGCTTATCCGGTTAACGGATATTTAAGCTGCAAACGATTTGCTTAGAATCGAACGATCTTTTCTAAAAAAGCCGACACCACTTCTTTCAACTGTTCCTGTTTGCATTAATTAAGGTGCCGCTTAAAACTACAAAACAGAAAATTCTGTGCAGTTTCAAAAGGCGTTATATGATCTTCTGTAATGCAGCGTATTTTATCAAAGCCGTTTAGTTCGGCCGTTAAGGCTTCTTCGGTGTATTGTTTGATGTCCAGACCACTGCATTTCTTTGGTCCTCGATCCGAAAACGTACCAATGGTTAAATAACCCGTCACCGCTTTTCTTGCCACGCTCATATATTTGGCAATTTCTTCTGTGGTAAGCAGAAAATGAAAAGTTGCCCGGTCATGCCAAACATCGAAATGATCATGCGGCTCATAGGAGAGAATATCGCTGATTACCCAGTTCACCTTTTGCGCCTTATCGCCCAAACGCTGCTTTGCCCTTTCCAGGGCTTTTGCCGAAATATCCAAAACGGTAATGTTCTCAAAACCTTCGTTCAGCAAAAAATCAACCAGCCGGCTGTCCCCTCCGCCCACGTCAATGATCCGGGCCGTTTTCGGCAAATTGAGCGAATGAATGAAGTTTAAAGATGTTTGGGGGACGGCCTGGGTC